>JAKIUH010000160.1 GCA_021647685.1 Bacteroidales bacterium | reverse complement strand
TGTTTTAATTATATAATCAAGTTTTTTGGATAATCTTAATTTTTCTATTTCCAGATAGCTTTGCACAAAGTTTAATTCTTCTTCAAGACTCACTTGAACTTGCTCGGCATTAATCAGTATGGTTTTTAACAGTTGCACATATTTATCAAAAAGCCGGTTGGCATATTCGGTGTCTTGGTGGTCCATTAGTTCCTCAAACGAAGAAAATATTTGATAGGTAAAATAGGGGTTCAGCTGATTTTGAATGGATTTGATTTGTAAAGCCGTGATTTTCTTTTGTGTATTTTCTGTTTTCAGTTTTTGATACTTAATAATTTTACTGATAAAATAGAAAAGCAGCAAAACACCGGCAAAAATTATTAAAAAAAGCAAAAACTTATAGCGGTGCCAAAATGCAAGTTGGTAATTAAATAAATAGGCATATTCATTGGTATCTATACATAATTTGGTTTTACTGTTTTCCGTTTTTACCCTTGATAAATGAATATCCCCGATTAGTTCATTAAAAGGTATTTCAACAGGGTCTTTAAAGCCCTGCCTGTAAATCACAATACTTTTTAGTTCACTTCCTCTACTAATATATTCCTCTTCTTCGTCTGAATCAATATCTTTTTTAATTACCTGTCCGGTTATTTTCGGTTTAAGTTTTCTTAAAGTTGTAATATTTAATGTACTGTCAATTGAAAATAAAGTACCGTCTGTGAGCAAAATATTAATATTTTTATAATTGTTACCGGCTAAAAATATACCTGCCTTTTCCCAATTTTTGTTTAGCTTTAATTCTTTTTTTTTCAATAATTTGCCTTTTGTACTGTATAGAGCAGCAAAACTTTTATATTGTTCTGTTCCTTTGTAATAGTGAATAACAAGCAGGTATGTATTTTTTCCTGTATTTATTGGAGTAGTATAAGTTTCAGCCGGATAGGCATCAAGTTTTACGGGGCTAAACTTGTTTTTAATTTCAGGAGTAAATACAATGAGCCATCCGTACATATCAGAAAATTCATCATCCGGTTTACAATTTCCTGTGGCTATGTTTGATAAAATAAGCTCTACAATACTGTCTTTGTCCATATCAAAAAAAATAACATCTTTTATTCCCAAACAACTTTCTTCAGGCATTGAATATACAGTATCTTTTTTGGGGAAATAAGCAAAAAGTCTTCGCGGTTTTTTAGAATAGCCTGCCGTGCTTTGTATATATATTTCTTTGTAGGCATCCGTATTGACATCTAAGGCATTAATTACCTTAAAGCTGTATTCATAAGCATCGTTTATTTTATAAACTTTTGAAAGAAAAAGATCCTTAGCTTCTTCTTTATTGTTTATTATATCAAAAATTTTTAAAAATACAGAATCCTTTCTTACAAACAATAGAAATAGTTCTTTACTTTGGTCATCGTCATAATCGCTAAAAAAGGGACTGTATCCATTTACAATTTGTCCTTCAAAATGCCATTGATCAATGATTCTTTCATTTTTAAGGGCATAAAAAGTAAAATAATTTTTCTCTTTATCCGTATAAAAAAATATAAGCTCATTTTCCCCGTCAAAATCTAAATCTTGATAATAGTGAATAGTGCTTTCCGGTGAATATTGGGTGGATAACAGTTCTACTTGATATTTATTGCTTAGGCTCAATATCATTATCATCAGTAAAACGGAAATAATTACAGCAAGCACTACCCTAAACAAATAATATTTGGTAAAGGCTATATTCATCAATAACAAGGCAAAAATGGTCAAAAATCAAGATAAAAAATGACTAATGCATCTTCTATTTTTTGATAAATGTAGTAAAAATCTAACTTAAAATCAATCTAAATTAAATCACTCTTTTCAAAGAATAGGGTATTGATATACGCACTTCTGTTCCCGCTGCTTTTGTGTTTTTATACAAATCGCTTATCTTAAAACCAATTTTAATTTTATACAATTTGTTATAATCATCAATAATTTGATTGACTAATTTCAAACCTTTACCTGTTGAATATTTATTGTATTGCCGGGCTTCTTTTCTGCCAATACCGTTATCCGATATTTTGATTATAATAGTTCCGTTTTGTTTTTTGCCTTCAATTAATAGTTTCCCATTTTTTTTAAGATGCCGCAAACCATGTTTTACCGCATTTTCTACAAAGATATGTAAGAGCATGCGTGGAATTTCTATTGATAAATCAAGTTCTTGTAAATTTTTTATCGCATAAGTAAATTTTCCGGGATATCTGAATTTTTGCAAGTCAAGATAGGTTTTTACAAATTCAAGTTCTTCACTTAAAGTAACCGTAATTTTTTCAGCATTATCAAATGTTTGTTTTAACATTCCCGAATATTTTTTAAACAAATAATGGGCTTTTTCTTTTTCTGTATCGTTGAGCAGTTTACCAAAAGATGCTAAAATATTAAAAGTAAAATGCGGGTCAATTTGATTTTGTATCAACTGCATTTGCAATTCCGATATTTTTCTTTGGGCATTATCAATTTTTAGCGTTCTGTAATTTAATATGCTTTTTATTAGAAATATAAAAGCCATGCTTAATAAATACGCGCCTCCAAACAGCAAAAACCAATATTTATAGCTTAAAGATAAGCCATAAGAATAAAGATATGTATATTGTCCGTAATCAATCATCAGTAGGTTGTCTTTTGCTTTTTCTTTGACAAGACTTATCGCAGGAATATGTATATTGGGTGGTTCGTCAAAGTGTAATTTAACCGGATGTGTAAAATTATTGCGGGTAATTAGCATTTCTTTTGGAGTTATCGTACGAAAAACTAATTCTTTATTGCCATCTTTATCAATATCTAATTTTTTTTCTATACGGGGTGAAGCAATATTTTTAATATTTGATATTTTTTTTAGATTTAATAAGCTGTCCGGCTTCAAAAAATCCCCTGAATTGTTAATTATAAATATTTTTTTAAAACTCTTATCTGTTTTTAAGGAGCTGTATATTCTAAAATTTTTATCAGGTGGAAAATTTTTTCTCCGTATTTCCTTTCCATTAACATCATACAAAGCAATAAAATCATTTAAATTTTCTGTGCCGCTGTATTGGTAACTAAGCAACAGGCGCATTTTTGTTCCGCTACAAAACGGAAGTACATACATTCTGCTGGGATATTTATCAAAACGTACCGGTTCAAATTTAAATTTTAAATCAGGTGTAAAAACCATTAACCATGCATACATGTCCGAGTATGGTTTTTCTTTGCTTGTGTTGCCATAGGCAAAACTGCTTACCGTAATTTCAGGAGTCCCGTCTTTGTCCAAATCTATAATATTGGGTTGTAGGATTAATGAATAGCTTTCAGGAGATTTTAAAATAGTATCTTGTTTTGGAAAATAAGCAAAAATATTTCTTGGGCGAGCTACATAAGCACTACTAAAAAGGAAATATATTTCTTTGTATCTGTCATTATTAACATCAGAAGATAGGTATGAAACTATCCCATAATCATAGCCCGCTCCTTTGCTCCTATATACTTGGGTGATAAATTTGTTTTCTAATTTAATTTTTTTATTTATTGCATCTAAAATATGAAGGTAAATTTTATTTTCAACCCGGGTGAGAAGTATAATATCTTCTATTCCATCATTATCGTAATCACAAAAATATGGGAAAAACGATATAATAATAGTGCCTGTAAAATTCCACTGATCAATTATTTTACCTTTTGTACTCACGCTGATACTTAATCGGTTTTTGTAGCCTGTGTGGTAAATAATGTGTTCGCTGTTTCCATCTTTATCTAAATCCCAATGATATTCAATTTGATGTGTAGTCAATTTTTTTTCAATACGCTTTGCTTGGTATTTATCGGTACTCAATAAAATTACAGAGGTTACAAGTGCTGCATAAGCAAAACTTTGCAAATAGATATTCGTAAAAGGTTTAAAAAGTTTTTTCACAACAAGGCATTGAGTTAAAACACCTTGCTAAGTTACAAAATTTTATGATAATATTTTTTGTTTAAAAACATATTCTTTGCTGGCTAGTTAATTCTGCTTTTTCAAATCTTTAAATCATAGAACAGCATAAAAAAAGAGCTTACCATTGGTAAGCTCTTATATTCGCTCATAATTACTGCTTTGATTATTTTCCTTGGTAATTCGGATTTTCTATTAACTCCATACCACATACAGGACAATCTCCGGGCTCATCAGAGCCACTTCCTTTGTCATGATTCGGACAAATATACTTTGCTGTATATTCTTCGTCCAACGGAGCATTTTCATCAGCTTTTACTTCTGTTGAGTCCGGTAATGTTTCATTCACGGTGTTTTCAACAGGCGTATTTACAGAATCTTTGTCCTGATTGTTTGCGTTGTTTGTATTTCCGGAATTACAAGCTGTTGTAATTAACAAAAATAATCCGGCAGTAATTAATCCAATCTTCTTCACTTTTTATTCTCCTCCTTCTGTTTTTTCTTCAGCAGGTGTTTCTGCATTTTCTTCGTTGTTTTCAACAGCAGTTGAGTCTTTAACTTCTTCTGTTTGTTCTTCAACTTGTGGAGTTTCAGGAGTCTCAGGAGCTTCTTGAACTTGTTCAGTTTCAGTATTTCCTTCGTCTGTTTTTTGTTCTCCGCCACAAGCATAGAATGCTGTGAAACTAATTGTTGCTAATGCAACTAATAATAATTTAAATCTTTTCATAATAAAACTAATTTTTGGTTAATAAGAAGAAACAAAAGTAGCATTTTTTTAAAAAAATGAAAATTTTTATTAAAAAATAGCAAAAAAAAGCAAATTTTTAACAAAAAAAACAAATTTCATGTATTTTTCGTCATTTTCATTTTAATATCTTTTTGTCCTAATCCTTATTTTTAGAAAATAAATTTAATTTATACGAAACACCTGCTTTAATCCATATTCCCGGCAATGCTACATTTTCAATATCTTGATATTTAATATTGAATAAATTATTTGCTTCGGTAAATACTTTAAGATGTTTCGCACTGTAATGAAGTTTGAAGTTTAATAGATAGATTGCCTTATAATTTTCCGCATTTAACCATATACCCTGTTCACTATCATAAGGAATAAATGTGCCGTTTCTTTTTCTGTATTGGAATACCCATGATGCTTTTATATTTTTATAAATATTATGCCCCAAAGATATATTAAAGTTATGCACCAAATAGTCTAAAGCATATTTTGAAATATAATTACCGCTGTTTTTATCTAATTGTGTGTAGGCATAGTTTATTCGCACATAGTTTACCGGAAAATTAGCAAAATTAAGTTTTTTTAATTTGAAATTTGCCGAAAGCTCTATTCCCGTAGCATTTACATGGGTAATATTCTCCGGTTTCCATAAATCGTCAGGATTTTGTTTAACCCAATCAATTATATTGCTTCCCAAACGCCTGAATATTGCAGCTTGAATAATGGCAAATTTGTTAAAATACTTTATTCCTGTTTCGTAAGTAAAAGATTTTTCTACTTTTAATTCTGAATTTCCGGTATTGGTGGGTCCTACGTAATAAAGTTCTGTAAAACTTGGTATGCGCCCTGCAAAATTTGCCGATGCCGATAGTTTAAAATTTCTATTAACAGCATATCCCAAATCTATTCCGGGATAGAAATTCCATGCAAAAACCGTATTGTAATTACTCATTAAACCGGCTATTATGTTAAATCGGCGAACAGAATATTGTTGTTCTGCAAATAAGCTGAAATTTTGGCGTTCATTGCCCTTGGTATAGTAACGATTAGATGTTTCTTTAATAAGTTTTGGAGTTTTTAAACTGTCGCCTAATTTATTACTGATAATTTGCTCCTTGTTCCATTCTGCCCCCAGACTTGAAGTTCCTCCCAGTGCATTAAAACTTGAATTAACAGAAACACCGTAAGTGTTGTTTTTATGATAGTTAGCTCCTTGATACCAACTGGGCGGATTATTTCTAAACAGTTCAAATTTGTCGTAATTAAATCGCCAGTAGCCGGCATAAGTCATTTTTATTTTTTTATCGCTCCGATACCGAATGTTTGCGAAGGCGGTTTTATTTTCTTCGTATTGATTTGGAAAAACGGGTGTATAAAAACTATTGGCACCAAAAGCTTTGGCTGTATATCCTGCTTGTACGTTCAATGTTGAATTGTCAAAATATTGATTGGCTGAGTAGTAGATGTTGTCAATATTAAAGTCTGTGTTTTCTTTGTATCCTTGTGATGCCGTTTTGGAAACCGACAGATAGTTGGTGAAATTCTTAATTTTATAATTGCTTGCTATTTTAGCATCGTAATATCCGTAGCTACCCCCAATACCTGAAAATTTAATAAAATTTCTATCACTTTTTCCGGTAATAATATTTATGGCACCGCTAAAAGCATTATTTCCGTATATTCGTGCAGCAGGACCACTTAATATTTCTATTCTGCTAATATCATTTGCATCGATTGGGAGATTAAGGCTAAAATGCCCCGTTTGCGGGTCGTTAATCCGCATTCCGTTAATTAAAACCAGCGCCTGTTCAAATGAGCCGCCACGCATATTAAAATCGGCTTGTACGCCTCCTGCTCCGCGTTCGCGTACATCAATACTCATTGCCGAAGATAAAACCGTGCTAATATCACTCGCCGGCATTGAGCTTATTTCCTCTTTATCAATGAGCGTAAGCATTCGTACCGCATCTGAATATTTTAGTTCGTTTCGTGCAGCTTTTACTTGTATTTCTTCGAGCTTTAAAGTATCGGTTTGAGCACTACCTGTAAAAGAATGTAGTAAATATCCTACGGATAAAACTGAAATTTTGACTACATTTTTCAAACTGTGCATAATGGAATACTGTTTTCTGCTCCATTGTTTAAAATAAAAAATACCTTTTGTTTTTTGTTCCTTTTTTTTGTTCATTTTTTTAAAATTTTTAGTGAATAATTACCCGGCGAAATTATAATTATTTGAATATGGGAAAATGAATTTTATCATACAGAATATTCTTTTTTATTTGTATAGATATAAACATATGTATTAATTTATAGATAATTTTATATATTAATGTATTGATTATTAGTCTTTTGATTTGATTTCACGACTTAATTAATTATTGCTAATTTTGTTCCGTTTTTTAGGTACTTATTTAAAATAAATCTAAATTGATTTTTGAATACTTAAAATCTATTCATCAGTAAATGCTTTAATCGTAAATGTTGCAATAATGAATTAGCTCTGAAATTAGCTCATTGTCAAATATTCAAATGTCAACGGAACATCAATACTCAGCATCTGTGAAAGGAAAAGTTTTAACTTTCTTAAAATCTTATGAAGCATAAATCATTATTGAAAATAAAAAAAACTTTTATAATTTTTTATTTTAATTATCTTTACTTCTTTAAATTTTTTAAAAACATACTTATTTATAAAACCAATTTTTATGAATAGTAGTTCAAAATCAGATAATTACACTTTACCTTTTATAGTGCTGACTGCTTTATTTTTTATGTGGGGATTTTTTACAGTGCTTAATGATATACTCATTCCTCATTTAAAAGCAGTATTTGAATTGACTCATTTTCAAGCAATGCTGGTACAGTTTGCTTTTTTTGGAGCTTATTTTATCGGTTCACTCATTTATTTTATTATTTCGGTAAGCTTTGGCGACCCGATTAATAAAATTGGCTATAAAGGGGGTATTTTATTGGGATTGGCACTTTCAGCCATTGGAAGTGCCTTATTTTATCCGGCAACTTATATTCACCTGTATTGGTTTTATTTAATGGCTTTGTTTATTGTTGGTTTGGGTTTTACTCTTTTACAAATTGCAGCAAATCCTTATGTGGCAATTTTGGGGAAACCGGAAACTGCTTCGAGCAGGCTTAATTTAGTGCAAGCATTTAACTCATTGGGAACAACTATTGGTCCTGCCATTGGTGGATACCTGATTTTCCATTATTTTGCAGGAGTTCAAGCCGTAAAAATACCTTATATTGTTTATGCGGGCATATTTTTGCTTTTAGCTTTTTTAATAATTGTTGTAAAATTACCCAAAATTACGAATCCTGATGAAAAGGTATCCGGCTTTGGTTCACTGCATTACAGAAATTTGGTATTGGGTATCCTTGCCATTTTTATGTATGTGGGCGCAGAAGTAAGCATTGGCAGTATTCTGATTAGCTTTTTGGGTTTAAAAGAAATTGCGGGTTTAAATGAGGCAGATGCCAGCACTTTTCTTTCTTTTTATTGGGGAGGATTAATGATAGGACGCTTTTTGGGGGCAATTTCCTTGAGCGATATGAAAAACACTACACTTAAATATTGGATTATGACAGGAATACCTTTATTGGCATTTCTTGTAATTTTCTATTTAAGCGATTTGCAAACCGCTTCAATTTATGGTATTTTTCTAATGATTAACCTGTTGGCTTTTCACTTTGGAAAATCGTTGGCAGGGCGTACTTTAACTGTTTTTTCTTTAATTATTATTATGCTTTTGATCATTTCGCTTGGATTTAACGGTACTGTAGCCATGTGGACAGTTATTGGTATCGGTTTGTTTAATTCCATTATGTGGTCAAACATCTTTACATTAGCAATTAGCGGTTTAGGTAAATATACCAGCCAGGGCTCTTCTATGTTGGTTATGGCAATTCTCGGAGGCGCTATTATTCCGCCCTTACAGGGTAAATTTGCCGATATTTGGGGAGTTCATGCATCATTTATTGTACCTGTTTTTAGTTATATCTATCTTGCATATTATGGTTGGAGCGGATTTAAAGTAAGAAAATTTAAGAAATATATAGAAAATAAAATTTAAAGCACATTTTTATGAAAGAATATTGTATCGGGATTGACATAGGTGGAACCAATACCGTTTTTGGAGTAGTGGATATCAGTGGCAATTTTATTGCAGAAAATTCGATACCAACAAAAAAATATCAAACCATTGAGGAGTTTATCGAAGCACTCAGTAAGGCAATTAACAGCAGTTTGACCCAAATTGGCGGAAATTATGTTTTAAAAGGAATTGGTATTGGCGCACCCAACGGAAATTATCATAACGGAACTATTGAGTATGCACCAAATTTGAATTGGAAAGGTATTGTGCCTATTGCCGATTTATTAAATAAACAATTTCATGTTCCTGTGGTTTTAACCAATGATGCTAATGCTGCGGCAATGGGTGAAATGATTTACGGAGCTGCAAAAGGTTTAAAAGATTTTATCGTGATAACATTGGGTACCGGTTT
>JAKIUH010000159.1 GCA_021647685.1 Bacteroidales bacterium | reverse complement strand
AAGTAAGGCTCACATCGCAATTTTTACATTTCGGTATTTCACCACAAGCTGTACATTCAAGATAAGGAGCAAATCCACGCCGGTTCTGAAACAAAATTACCTTGGTATTCTCTGCCAATGCCTCTTGGATATGGTCAATCAAAAGTGGTGTAAAATGTGATTTCATTTGCTTTTTCCTGCGTGCTTCTTTAGTGTCGGCTATAAAAATTTCGGGTAATAATATATCTTGATAGCGTGTTTTTAATTCGACAAAGCCGAATTTTCCTTTTTGGGCATTAAAATAACTCTCTATCGAAGGGGTTGCCGTGCCCAATAAAGTTTTAGCTCCATGAATTTGAGCCAATACCAAAGCAGCATCTCTTGCATTGTAACGCGGGGCAGGATGATATTGTTTAAAAGTATTTTCGTGTTCTTCATCAATAATAATTAAACCTAAATTCTCAAAAGGTAAAAAAATTGATGAGCGAACGCCCAAAATTATTTGATAATTAGGGCGGTTATGCAGTTCGGAACGTTTTTGAATATTTTTCCAGATTTCTACACGCTCTGCATCATTAAACTTTGAATGATAAACACCTATTTTATCTCCAAAATGTTTTTTCAAACGAACAATAAGCTGTGTACTTAATGCAATTTCAGGCAAAAGATACAAAACTTGTTTTCCTTGTTTTATTATTTCATTAATTAAATGAACATAAATTTCAGTTTTGCCCGATGAAGTAACACCGTGTAGTAAGACCGTATTTTTTTCTTTAAATTGTTTTTTTATTTCTTTTAATGCAATGCTTTGTGCTTTATTTAAGATTTTTGCATCAATAAGTTCATTTTTATCAACAGCCAAACGTGAAATATTTTTTTTAAACGATTCAAGAACTTCTTTTTTCAACAGTTCATTCAAAACCTGATTGCTTGCCCCTGAATATGCAAATAAATCTTTTTTCCTGATTTCGGATTTTTGATTTTTTTCACCGTAATTAATTAGTTTTAAAAAATCAAAAAGCAATTGTTTTTGTTTTTTAGCACGTTTTAATTCATCTAATTTAATATTTAAAACTTCCTCATTTTCAATACTTTCATGCATACAAATATAAGTCTCTTGCTTATTCCTGTATGCAGAAATAATTGTTTCGTCTATTTCAAGAGCTCCCTTATCGTACAATGATTTTATGTAAGTTAAACTGCTTTTTAAGGAAAGAATCTTATTTACTTCGCTTATTTTTAAAGTTTTCTTTTTTCTTAAAGCATCTAAGAGTAAAGTTTCTTTTTCTGAAAAATTTACGTTTTCTAAATTTTCTTCATCTTCAAAAAACTCAAAATTATACTTAATGCCGGTTTGGCTTTCCAGTTTTAGCCCCGAAGGAAGTGCAGCACGATAAACTTCGCCCAAACTACATAAATAATAATCAGCAATCCACTCCCAAAACTTTAATTGATAGGTATTTATTAAGGGTTCGTCATCAAGTATCGAAAGCAAATCTTTTGTTTGATAATCCGTAGGCTTATTTTCATGCACTTTATAAATTATACCCGAATAAACTTTCCTATTCCCAAATTGCACAACAGCTCTTTTCCCAACCGTACAAAACTCAGCCAAATCTTCCGGTACATGATAGGTAAAAGTTTGATTAAGAGGAACAGGAAGTATTAAATCTGCATATAGTTTTGTTTCAGGCATGTTTTGCAGCTTATATCATTAATATATCAGCAACTTCCAGCAGTTCTTTATTAATGTTTCGGTGTCCTTTAATGGTTTTATTAAACGGAACATGCACCACCTCGTGATTGCTGTAACCAACCATAATACTCCGCTGATTATCCAAAATTGCTTCAACGGCAGCAACTCCTAATCTACTGGCAAGATACCTGTCAAAAGCCGTAGGAGAACCTCCGCGTTGCATATGTCCCAATACATTAACACGAATACCTAAATCATCATAATCGCCATTGAGTTGATTAACTACTTCTTGCGCACCCCCAATTTTATTGCCTTCGGCAACTAAAATAATATTCGATGATTTATCGGCTGCTTTTGCAGCATCTAAAAATTTACGCAAATGGTCAATCTGCCCTTCCAATTCAGGAATTAAAATAGCCTCAGCTCCGGTTGCTATTCCTGCATGAAGCGCAATAAAGCCCGCATCACGTCCCATTACTTCAATAAAAAATGTACGGTCGTGCGAGCTGGCAGTATCTTTAATTTTGTCAATCGCTTCAACTACTGTGTTAAGTGCAGTATCAAAACCAATGGTAAAATCAGTACCAAACATATCATTATCAATAGTACCGGGTATTCCCACAAACGGAATATCATAATCTTGTGAAAAAATTCCCGCCCCACGGAAAGTACCGTCGCCACCAATTACCACTACGGCATCAATATTGTTTTTTTGTAAATTTTCAAATGCTTTTTTTCTTCCTTCTTCTGTTTTAAATTCCTTACTGCGAGCACTTCTTAGAATTGTTCCCCCTCGTTGAATGATATTACGCATATCTTTCGACTCCAATTTAAACAATTCGCCTTTTATCATGCCTTCATAACCATGTTCAATACCAATTACTTCCAGTTTATGATAAATGGCTGCTCTTACAACTGCACGCACTGCTGCATTCATACCCGGTGCGTCTCCTCCTGATGTTAAAACTGCAATTTTTTTAATTTTTGCCATACTAAGAAATTGTTTGATAAATAAAACTTTTAACTAACCGGCGAAACTAAATAAAATATTTGGGCTATTAAAAGACTTGTATTAGAATTAATGAAAATTTAATGTTGAGAAGTACTCTGGATAGTTAAAAATAGTCTTTCCGGTAGATATTTTAACAGGTATAATTTTTGAAACAGGACTTACAAAATTTAAGATTGATATTTTATCCGCTTATCTTGTAAATCCTGCATGAAATACTTAGGGCTTGCTGAAAAGCTCAGATGTGCATCTATTTTGGATTTTGTGAAGTGCAGATGTATAGAAATACTTCAAACTGAACAAAATATAAAAAAGGTGTGCAGCTGAGCAGCAAAAAACATTATGATTTATATATAATAAATGCATGCTTTTTCTAATATTTTAGTGAAAAACCTTGCATTTCAAGGCAATAACACAAACATAAAACGCTGATTAATAATATATTTAGCGTTTTTCAGCAAGCCCTACTTACAATTCACTGGTCATAATAAACAACGGACTCATTTCAAAACTCTTGTAATAAGGTCTTAAACGGTCGGTATTATAAAATTTGTTAATGTTCACCAATTTTTTAGTACTGGTAACCACATCAATAGGCACATTGTCATAGCGTCCGTTTTTAAGCACAACCAGCCTGCCGTGAATATTTTTCATAATTAAATCCAAGGCAAGATTTCCATATGCCATCGGTACAATTGAGTCAATAGCATCAGGATCTCCTCCACGCACCAAATAACCCAATTTTTGGTTAATTATATTTATAGGTCTGCCATTATTAAATTTAGCCGATAAATTCTTAATATTTGATGAAACAATATCACCAATTCCTCCCAATTTGGCATGCCCAAACATATCTTTTTCCTGATTTTCAAATACCATCTCGCCTCCACTGTACATGGCTCCTTCAGAAATTAATACTACCGAATATTTACTCGGATTTTTATGTCTATCGTGAACCAACAGTTCTGTCAAACGTTCCACATCAAACTTGTATTCAGGTATCACACAACGATTTGCAGCACCTGCCATAGTGGGTAACATGGCGGTAAAGCCTGCATATCTGCCAAATACTTCCAAAACCAAAATTCGTTCATGCGAACCGGCTGAGGTACGCAAAGTATTGGTCATGTTAATGGTTCGTGTAACACAAGTACTAAAACCAATGCAATAATCGGTTCCGGGCACGTCATT
Source organism: Bacteroidales bacterium (assembly GCA_021647685.1). Lineage (GTDB taxonomy): Bacteria > Bacteroidota > Bacteroidia > Bacteroidales > NBLH01 > NBLH01. The sequence continues at coordinate 5,351 of JAKIUH010000159.1, read as the reverse complement.
ATCCATTGTTTTGGGTATGGCAACCACTTTTACCCCCTCCTGATACAAGCGTACACCGTAACTTAAAGTATCATCGCCTCCAATTGGAATTAAATAATCAACGCCTAACCATTCTAAATTTTTAATTACTTCGGGTGTTAAATCATTAACTTCATCCGTATAAGTATCTTTATATTGTTCCGGTACATTAGCCTTGGGCATATGGCTCGGGCGTGTTCTTGAACTATGCAAAAAAGTACCGCCGGTACGTCCTGCGCGGTTCACAATTTCCTCGCTTAATTCAATGTAACAAGCACTGTTATCTGCCTTTTTATCTCTTTTCATTTCAACAATTCCCGCCCAACCGCGGCGCAAACCAATTACTTTATAATTTTCTCTGATTGCACGAATAGTAATTGCACGAATTGCCGGATTTAGTCCCGGGACATCGCCTCCTCCTGTTAAAATCGCAATAACTCCCTTTTTTTTGTTTACATTTGCCATAATTATTATTCTTTTTGTGAAAATTTGCAACTTGTAAAAGTATTCAGAAATAAAATAAATTCAAAAATATCTTTTGATTTTGTCAAAAAATATTTGGGCAGCCGGGCGGGCTTTCCGCTCATAGTCCTCAAAGCAAGGCAGGCAAAACATCGGCAAAAAAGTAGCTCTGTATCCGCCGCTCTTTTTTGCCGTGTTTTGCATCAGCCCTGCTTTTGCGGGCTATCCGCTACAATCCCTGCTGCAGCACGGTGGTTTCAACAGGCATATTTTTATTTTTATTTCACGCACTTTGCCATTGACTCAAGTCTAAAAAGATAGATTTTTGTTAAAATCAAGTCTGAGTAAATTTTGGAGCGGACTTAGCTAAATGCTAATGAGCATTCAAAATTTTACGACAACACAGAATTTGGCAGCAAAGATTCTTTTTAGACCGAACTTTTGCATTATTTACTTAACTTTCGCAAGTTCTCTTCTCAGCTTGTAATAGGGTATTAAAATTTATTAACTCAAGTTTCGCAGTTAATAATTATCCCAAAATAAACTTTATAAAGATGTGGAAAACAGTATTTTAAGGTGTGAATTCAGGACAGCAGCCCCAATGGGAATAGAAATGAGCCAAAAAATAAATTTTACGAAGTAAAAATCTGCGTAAATCCGATTAATCTGTGGATAAAAAAGGTTTGTATCCCGCACCTTTGGTGCTAAACTAGTGTCATGTCAAGTATGTTGTGTCGTATAAGTTGAAGTTATTTTTGTGTAGAACAAGGCAAAAATTTTTAGCATAGCAGTAGCTATGGTTAAAATTTTTAACAAAGTTCTACGCAAAAAGAACGAAACTTGGTGTGACTAAAACATGCTTGACATGACACTATGCAAAAGCTTAATTTTGTGATTATGAAGTACGTTTTATTATTAGTTTTATTCCTTTTTTATTCATTTTTACCTGCACAAACAAGTTTTTTGCAAAAACAAAAGCAGTACAGTCGTGTAAGAACTGCTATTAAAGAAAAAGACTCGTTGATAAAAGCAAATCTTAAAATAAACAATATTAAAATTAATGAACTGAATATTTTAATTCTTGTTTTTAAGGCAGAGGATAAATTGGAAATTTTTGCAAAGAAAAAAACAGATACGAATTATAATAAAATCAAAACTTATTCTATTTGTGCAAAATCAGGTATTTTAGGACCAAAACGCAAGCAAGGAGATTTACAAGTTCCCGAAGGATTTTATTATATCAACCGCTTTAATCCATACAGTAGTTTTTATCTTTCTTTGGGGCTTAATTATCCGAATGCTTCAGACAAGAGAAAAAGTAATGCAAAGGATTTGGGTGGAGATATTTTTATTCACGGCGATTGTGTTACTATTGGATGCATGCCAATGACCAATGATAAAATTAAAGAAATATATTTGTATGCCGTTTATGCAAAAAATTCAGGACAAAATAAAATTCCCGTTTATATTTTTCCGTTTAAAATGAATGATGAAAATTTTAAAATTTATACAGAACAATATAAAAACGATAAAGCACTTATTGCTTTTTGGACAAATTTAAAATCAGGCTATAATCAATTTGAAAAAACGTATCGGGAACTTAAATTTGTTGTAGATGCAAATGGAAATTATCAATTTTAACCTAACCCAATATACTTATGAGTAAATATTTGCTAATTGCATTACTGATACTTTTTATATCTTGCGATAAAGATAAAAGCACTTCATTAAAAAAAGCAAAATGGATAGAAAATGCCTTTGTTACATTAAATTCTGATAAGTATCCGAAAATAAAAGCTATTTCGTGGTGGCATGAAAACTTCGATAATTCTTTGTTGCGTATTGATTCTTCGCCTGAAAGTCTTGAAGCTTATAAAAAGGGCGTGGCAGATACTTTATTTATTTCCAATACTGCTCATTTTATTAATAATAAGCTGACAGCTGATGAAAATGGAATTTACCATGCGGCATTTCCTGATTTTGGCGGAACGGAAGATATGGTAAGCAGAGAACGTATTTTAGCATTTGAAAGTTTAGTGAAAAAAAATATTGTTTGGGCTTATTTTTCAAATAATTGGTACACTAAAATTCAATTTCCCAAAACAGAGGTTGAGCTTATTAGAAATGCAGGAAAGCTTCCGTTTATCCGTTTAATGCCTCGAAGCAATTTTGATGAAGGAGGTCCTGACCCAAATTATACCATGCAAAAAATAATTAACGGAGATTTTGATACAGAGCTAATTCAATGGGCAAAAGATGCAGCAGCAAGCGATATTCCTTTACTTGCTGAATTTGGTACTGAAATGAATGGAAATTGGTTTCCTTGGAATGGGCAATATAATGGGGGAGAAGTAGCCGATGAATACGGTGCGCTTGACTTACCGGATGGACCCGAACGTTTTCGCGATGCTTATCGTCATATTATTGATTTATGCAGGCAGAACGGAGCGAATAACATTACTTGGTTTTTTCATGTAGATGCTTATGGCGAACCGGATGCCGCATGGAACAATATTCAAAATTACTATCCGGGAGATGAATATATAGATTGGCTCGGTGTGAGTATATACGGACCTCAGGAACGAGATGAAGATTATCAGGAATTTGAAGAAATATTGGATGATATTTATCCGAAATTGACGGCATTATCCGATAAACCTGTTGCCATTTTAGAATTTGCAATTACCGAAATGTAGATGATGAAAACAAAAAAGAAAAATCAAGCAAATAATTACTTTAGCGTTAATAAATTACTATGGAATAAGAGAACAGAATTTCATTTAAAATCTGATTTTTATAATAATGAAGATTTTATTAATGGGAAAAGTTCTTTAAACCAAATAGAATTAGATTTGCTGGGAAATATTCAGGACAAAAACATTTTGCATTTGCAATGCCATTTTGGGCAAGATACAATTTCTTTGGCACGCATGGGGGCAAAAGTTACCGGTATTGATTTTTCTGAAAAAGCTATTGAAGCGGGAATAAAATTAGCACAAACTACCAATACTCATAATATTGAGTTTATTTGTTGTGATTTATACAAGCTGCCAAAGTTTTTAAACAAAAGATTTGATATTGTTTTTACTTCATACGGCACCATAGCTTGGTTGCCGGATATAAATAAATGGGCAAATATTGTTGCACGGTATTTAAAAACGGGAGGAAAATTTGTTTTTGCTGAGTTTCATCCCATTGTTTGGATATTTGATAATAAATTTGAAAAAATTATTTATAATTATACTAAATCTGATGCAATAATCGAAACGGAAACCGGAACTTATGCTGATAAAAAAGCCAATATAGCTGTTCAATCAATAAATTGGAATCATAGTCTTAGTGAAACTATTAATAGTTTAATTGTTAATAAAATAAATATAGAACAATTTAATGAATTTGATTATTCTCCCTATAATTGTTTTAACAATACTGTTGAAGTAGCGCCAAATAAATTCATGATTAAAGGACTTGAAAAGAAGATACCTTTAACCTATTCTATTTTAGGAATAAAAAAGTTAAAGTTCTAAAAAATTAAACTTTTAATTTTTTGGGAGCCGGAACGGGGGAGTAAATTTAGGGAATAAATTAAAAATGGATAAACAAGATACAATTAAAACATATGAGCAAGTAAATAGAGAAGATGCATCTGCCCATTTTAGAGTTGCCAAGATGGAAGACTATTATGAATTGCGTAAAGGTAAAGTTGATGCTCCACACCGGCACAATTACTACACAGTTCTTTTAGTTAAGCATGCCAGCGGAAGGCATATAATTGATTTTAAGGAATATAAATTAATCGGTGACTTGGTGTTTTTTGTCAGTCCGGGACAAGTGCATCAGGTTATAGAATATGAAAAATCTTACGGTTATATTCTAACTTTTTCTACACAGTTTTTAATTGATAACTATATACCCTTATCTTTTATTGAAGACTTAAATTTGTTTAATGATTATGGAGTTTGGCCTCCAATGAATTTAGATAATAATCAGCGTACTAAATTAGAAAATCATTGTGAAGAAATTTTGGATTTTTACCATTCAAACAGCAAGTTTAAAAATCAAGCAATAGGAGCCAGTTTAAAACTGTTACTAATTTATTGTAATAATCTTTGCACGCTCTCAGAAAAGGATACTCAGGTCATACAAGCAGGACATTCTATTTTAAAAAATTTTAAAAACTCAGTAGAGCAAAATTATACGCATTGGCACTCTTCGGCTGAATATGCCCGGTATCTAAACATAAGTACCGATCATCTAAACCGAACAATAAAATCATTAATAGGCAAAACTGCAAAAGATTATATTCAAACCAGAATTTGTATTGCTGCTAAACGTCTTCTCTATTTTTCTGATTTAACAACAAAAGAAATAGCTTATCAGCTTGGATTCTCAGAAGCATCAAATTTTAGTACTTTTTTTAAAAAATGTGCCGGTATTTCGCCTTCCGAATTTCGAAAAAATCGTTAATGTCGGATTTTCATAAGTCTTCCCCTTTTTATCATACTCTTTCATCATATTTAACACACTATCTTTGTGGAATCAAAAAAAATATTTTGATAAGCAGGATTATCGTTATTTAATAATAAAGAATATGGATACAATTATACATAGGGCAGAAAGCCGGGGGGAAGCAAATCACGGATGGCTTATTGCAAAGCACAGCTTTAGTTTTGCAGATTATCATAATCCGAAGCGAATGAATTTTGGTGTTTTAAGAGTATTAAATGATGATATTATTGCCGGAGGAAAGGGTTTTGGTACTCACCCTCATGATAACATGGAAATAATAACTATTCCTCTTAAAGGAGATTTGGAGCATAAAGACAATATGGGGAATGGTACGATAATAAAAAAGGGTGATATTCAGGTAA
>JAKIUH010000158.1 GCA_021647685.1 Bacteroidales bacterium | reverse complement strand
GATTAGTTGAACAGGAGAACCCTCTCCGGACAAAGCAATTTTATGAAGTATCTCTACTGAAGAAGAAAAATCAGCTAATGATATTTTTTTAAAAAATGCTCAAAAACTAAATATCAACATTGATCGTATTGATACCCTTGTATTAAGTCACGGGCATTGGGACCACGGAAACGGATTAAAATACCTTACAAACAAAAAATTAATTACCCACCCCGATAGTTTTCAGAAAAAATACCGAAAAAAAGACCATTCATATATTGGGCTTCCGATTACAGAAGAAGAAGCTAAAAGCAAGTTTGAGCTAATTCTTTCAAAAAAACCATATCCAATATCCAAACAAATTACATTTCTTGGTGAAATACCGCGCTTAAACAATTTTGAAGCACAAAGCACAAGTTTTGAACTGGAAAACGGTCAAGATGATTTTGTGTTCGATGATTCGGCACTTGTCGTAAAAACGAAGAAAGGTTTAGTTATTGTTTCAGGATGTGCTCATTCAGGCATTTGTAACATAGTTGATTATGCAATCAAAGTAACGGATACAAATAATGTTTACGGAGTCATTGGCGGATTTCATTTAAAAGAAAATAACCGGCAAACACAAAAAACCATTGAGTACTTTAAAAATCTTAATATTTCAAAAATTTATCCTTCACATTGTACTGCTCTTCCTGCATTATCGGCTTTCTATCAAAATTTTAAAATAAAACAAGTACAAAGCGGCAATATTATCTATTTTTAAACTCAATTTAAGCTTAACACACTAATCTATAGATAATATGAACACACGATTTTTTATTTCTGTTATTTTATTGCTATTTATCATCCAGTACACTAATGCTCAAAAACTTAACCATTTAAAAGGTTCGCCCTTTCCGAAAGAAGTATTGGCAGTAACCCTTTATAAAGAAAACGGGGACAGCACTACTTTTAAAAAAGTTTTAAAAAAATTAAAAGGAGATGTTGTTTACCTTGATTTTTGGGCAAGTTGGTGTGGTCCCTGCATACGTGAAATGCCAAAATCCAAAGAAATTCAAAAATATTTTTTAGGGAAAAAGGTGAGTTTCTTGTATTTATCTACAGATGCACAACATGAAAAATGGATTGCCGGAATGAAGCGTATTAAAATAAACGGGCATCATTATCGGATAAAGCCCGAAGATAAAGTATTTTTTAAAAAATTATTTAAAATACCCGGCATACCTTATTATATTATTATTGATAAAAACGGAACTATTGCCGAGCCAAAAGCTGATTGGCCAAGAGAAGAACGTGTTTTGAAACAAATTGAAAAAGTTTTAAACAGCAATTAATATTAAGCACAAAGTAATAAAACAAAGCACTGTTCAATGAATGCAAAAATTCTTTTTCAAAATACATACAAGCATTGTAACAACTTACAGAATATTTTCGTTATAGATATATTAATAAAATTGAATATTAACTAAAATTGAATCAAATGAAAAAGAAAGTAATAGCAATCATTTTTCATGTAGGAATTTATTTTACAGGATTTTAACAAATCGTAATAAAGCCGGCAATTGGCATGAATTTTACCAGTTTAAGTAATGATCCACTCAGTTATGAAACTACCGGCAGAATGGGCTGGCAAATTGGCGGAACCATAGCTATGGGCGACCAATTTTATTTTGAGCCCGGTATTTTTTGGGAAAAAAATAACTGGAATCTGCAAAATATTAATCCTTCAATTCCTGAATTTAAAAATGACATGAGTGCCATTAAAATTCCAATATTTGTAGGGATAAATGTAATAGGCGATGCAGACGACAGTAATTTCCATATAATGGGCGGACCCACGATGCGTATAGTAACCGATGTTAATCCGGGTACTACCGGCAAAACAAAAGACGATTTCAGTGATTTTATTTTTGGAATGGATATCGGTGCAGGAATATCAATGGGTAAAATTTTTATTGATGCAGGCTATGAATGGGGATTGACCAATATCTATAAAGACGAAACAAATGATATACGCAGCCGTGGATTTTGGCTTAATGCCGGATTCAGACTTAAATTTTTATAATGTTTTAAAAGACAGGCATAGCCTGTCTTTTTTTTTTGCAAAACAACTGCCAAATAAACTTTCTATAAATTATTCATTAAACCAATTTATCATGCAAAAATTTATTTTAACACTAATTATTTCATTATTTATGATCCAGAGTTTCGGACAAAATAATCCTTTAAAAGTAGAAACTTTTACTCTAAAAAACGGTTTAACCGTTTATTTAAACGAAGACCACACCATGCCCATGATACACGGAATGGTAGTTGTTAAAGGCGGTGCAAAACGCGATCCCGCCGATGCCACAGGAATAGCCCACTATTTTGAACACATTATGTTTAAAGGAACCGATGAGCTGGGCACTATTGATTATGCAAAAGAAAAAGTTTATTTAGACAGTATTGCCAATCTGTACGATGATTTACGTGCGACTACCGACAAAGACAAAAGACTGGCAATACAAAAAGAAATTAATCGCATTTCCATTTCTGCCGCTGATTATGCAATTCCAAACGAGCTGGACAAAGCACTCAACGAAATGGGAGCTAAAAATGTAAATGCAGGAACCGGCTATGAATCAATAGTATATTACAACAGCTTTCCTTCAAACCAAATAGAAAAATGGATTGAATTATACAGTCATCGATTTATGCACCCTGTTTTTCGTTTGTTTCAGTCGGAATTAGAAACCGTTTACGAAGAAAAAAATATGTATGCCGATGATCCCATGGGTTTGATGTTTGAAGAATATCTGCGTAATTTTTACAGAAATACACCCTACGGGCAACAAACCATTATTGGTACCACACACGACCTTAAAAATCCTTCGCTAAGCAAAATGAAAGAATATTTTGATAAATATTATGTAGCCAAAAATATGGCATTAGTGCTTGCAGGTGATTTTGACAGTAAAAAAATAAAACCTTTAATCGAAGAAAAATTCGGACAATGGCGCAGTGGCGAAAAACCTGCTCCACTAAACTTTAAAGAAGCTCCTTTTAAAGGACGTGAGCTGGTAAAAAAACGTATGACCCCAATAAAAGTAGGATTAATCGGATATCGGGCAATTCCTAAAAATCATCCCGATGAGTTAGGTTTAGAACTAATTTCAAATCTCTTAACCAATGAAGCATCGACGGGTTTACTCGATCAACTCCGCAACGACAACAAACTTATGTTTGCCGGCATGTTTACCGATTTTCACGAAGAATTAGGCGGCATTATTATTTTCTATGTTCCGAAAATTATTGGTCAATCTCTCGGCAAAGCTGAAAAGCTCGTACTTGAGCAAATCAATAAACTAAAAAACGGTAATTTTGACAATGAACTCATGCAAGGTGTAAAAATCGAACTTAAAAAACAATACGAAGAAGATTTGGAAGACATGCGCTGGCGTGCCTATGCCATTTCCGATGCCTTTCTTTATGGTGTGAGTTGGGAAAAATACCTTAATGCACCCAAGGAGATAGATAAACTGACAAAAGAAGACATTACAAAACTGGCAAATAAATATTTCACCCAAAATTATTTGGCTTTTTATTCAAAAATGGGTTTCCCTAAAAAAGACAAAATCGACAAACCCCCATTTAAGCCCATAGAAAGCAAAAACAGCGAAAAACAATCGGAATATGCAAAAAAATTAGAAAATATGCCGGTAACCGATATGAAACCACGTTTTATTGAGTTTAACAAAGACGTATTCATTACGCAAATAAATAAAGACATCACGCTTTATACAACACCCAACCCAATCAATAATATATTTTCGGTACGTATAGTTTTTGGCAAAGGCGATTACAAAGACCCTGTATTATCGCAAGCAGTATCAGCAATGGAATATGCTCATCCGAAAGGAATGGATTTTAAAACATATAAACAAAAATTGCAGCTTTTGGGCTGTAGTTTTTACACCTACAATTCATTGGATAAAACCACGATTAATATTTCCGGTTTAGAAGAAAACTTGGAAGCATCGCTTAAACTGATAAACAAAATGCTTTCCGATATTGCAATCGACCAAGACGATTTGCAAAAACTTACCGAAGATTATAAAATGAATATTAAATACGAGGCTAAAGATATTTACGAAAAAAGCAATGCAATAAAACAATATGCCTTGTACGGAAATAATTCAAGTTATCTGAGCCGTTTAACATTAAAACAAGTTAAAGAATTAAAAGCCGAACAATTAACACAAAAATTAAACACAATTTTTAATCATGCTTACGATGTTCATTATTGCGGCAAATTAAGTCCTGAAAATTTCACTCAAATATATCGTAAAACCATTAATATTAATGAAAACCTAAGAGCAAAAACCAAAAAAATTGAAAAGCCGAGAAAAAAATATACAGAAAACACTATTCTTTTCTTGAATGATAAAAAATCGGTACAAAGCCATATAAATATATTTATTGAAGGTGAAGTAAACGACAAAGAAAGCCGCATAGCTTTATACGGCTTCAACGATTATCTTGACGGAAGCATGGCTTCTCTTTTGTTTCAAGAAATTAGAGAGTTTCGTTCATTGGCTTATGGTGTAAGCGGCAGATATATTGCTTCATTTTATTTTGATAAACCCGGATATTTTAGCGGCCGGCTATCAACCCAAAACGACAAAACTACCGAAGCTATTAATGTTTACACCGGAATAATTAATGATTTACCAAAAAAGCCTGAACGAATTGATGAAATTCGTAAAAACCTGACCATCTCCATCAATGCAAGCCAACCCATGTTTCGCTATAAATCGTTAAGTGTGGCAAATTGGCGTGCACAAGGCTATACCAATGACCCGCGCAAAGAGCGTTACGATAAATTTTTAACACTAAATTTTGATGAAATTGTTGATTTTTACACTAAAAACGTAAAAGGAAAACCCTGGACAATTACCATCGTAGGCAACGAAAAAAGATTTAATTTTGATGAATTAAAAAAATACGGAAAAATAGAGAAAATTACTTTGGATAAGTTGTTTACAAAATAAGTTGATTTTTTTACTTGATAAAAACCATTGATATCCGACATAAGGATATTAATGGTTTTTTTGCTTTATAAGCCCTTAGTTTTATGATCAAACAAATAGTTTGGAATAAATAATCTGATTAATTCTCTATTTTTTAAAAAATATTTTTACATTTATTATATCAAGAGAAAAGATATTTCATGAGTTTATTTTTTATTATTTCCAATGGCCTCATGGAACATCTACTTAAATCAGGGTATGCTTTTATTTTTTTACGTGAATAATTAGGGCTTGCTGAAAAGCTCAGATGTGCATCTATTTTGGATTTTGTGAAGTGCAGATGTATAGAAATACTTCAAACTGAACAAAATACAAAAGAGGTGTACAGCTGAGCAGCAAAAAACATTATGATTTGTATATATTTGTATATAATAAATGTATACTTTTTCGGACATTGTATTTGAAAACTTTGCATTTCGACACAATTAAATAAGTATAATGTATTGATTAACAACACATTAAGCATTTTTCGGCAAACCCTAATTATGCCCCTGTGTGTATATTATTAATCATTGGATGTTTCATTTATAATTAAGCTGTAAATATGAAAAAAGCACTGACTTTTAGTTTTCTATCAAAACATTTTAATAAAAATATCTATTCTTTTAACAAGGAAAATAAAAAAATAATCATTCAGTTTATTATTAGTTTTTTCTTTTTTTCAATAGGTATATGGTTTCTTATGCATGAAAGAAATGAACTGCAGAAAGTTGAAAATGTATTGATTAATGCAAACAAACAATGGATTATTACGGGAGTACTTTTAACCATGCTCTATATTTTGCTTCAAGCCCAGATGTATGTTTTTTCATTTTCAGCCATTCATAAAAAAATTAGCTTTGCTAATTCATTCATATTATTTATTAAAAGAAATTTTATTAGTGTATTCCTACCTGCCGGCGGTATATCATCATTAGGTTTTTATACCGGAGCAATTGAAAAAACAGGAATTAAAAAAACACAAATACATTTTGCATCTTCAATATATGGGTTTACGGGTATTTTTTCAGTAATTATAGTAGCGTTTCCTGCTTTTATTTTTTCTATCCTTTACGGAAAAATAGATTCAAACGAATGGCTTGCCTTAATAAGTGTTATGGTAATTATTGCAGTTTCTTACTTTTTTTATAAATCGATTATACGAAAAGGATTTTTTTACAATTTAATCATCAAACAGATACCGGCTGCAGAAGTTTTTTTAAATGACATACAAACAAGTAAAATTAATGAAAACAAGTTCTTGCTCACGATTTTAAGCTCTGTTTTAATTGAATTTATTGGAATAGCAACTGTTTACATAGCAATGTTAGCACTGAATTATAATCCTTCATTATATGCTGCAACCATGGCATATTTAATTTCGGTAATTTTTTTAATTGTTTCGCCTTTTTTAAGAGGTTTAGGTGCTGTTGAAATATCCATGTCCTTTATTCTTATTAAACTGGGTTTTCAAAATGAAGAAGCTATTGCAATTACTCTTTTTTATCGTTTTTTTGAATTTTGGTTACCCCTACTTATTGGTTTATTAACTTTTATATCAAAAATTAATAAAATTTTAATGAGAATACTTCCTGCAGTATTTTTAACCATACTTGGAGTTACCAATATAATATCTGTTTTAACTCCTGCTATTTCTGAGCGAGTAGTACAATTAAAGCATTTTATACCTATTCAAATTATTTATGCTTCAAATTATTTGATATTGCTCACTGGGTTTTTATTACTTATTACGGCTGTATTTTTACTAAAAGGACTAAGAAATGCATGGTGGTTTGCACTATCATTAAGTATTATTTCTTTGATTGGACATCTTACCAAGGCCATAGATTATGAAGAATCAATAGTTGCATTTATTGTAATTGTACTATTGACCTTTTCACGCAAAGAATATTATGTTAAATCAAATCCTAAACTAAGAAATATTGGACTTCAAACATCACTGCTTTTAACAATAATTGTTCTAATATACGGAATGCTGGGATTTTATTTTATTGATAAAAAGCACTTTAACATAGATTTCACCATTTTACAATCATTACGCTACACAATTCAAAACTATTTTCTAATCGGAAGTTCAGATTTAGTTCCACTAAGCTCTTTTGCAAAATATTTTATTTATTCAATAAATATAAGCGGTTTAATTTCAATTAGTATTCTGGTTTATACACTAATTAAACGGTATGTGCCGCAAAAAAATATTTCAGATGAAGAACTATCATTAGCACAAAAACTACTCAACGATTTTGGAAACTCCTCTTTGGATTATTTTAAAACCTATTTTGATAAAATTATCTTTTTCTCAAAAAGCAAAAAAGCTTTTGTTTCCTATAAAATATCCGGTAGTTATGCGGTCGTGTTAGAAAACCCTGTTGCAGAAAGCGCATCTGAATTTGAAACATGTATTAAAGAATTTAACCGCTATTGTTTTGAAAACGGTTTGAAAAGTATCTATTATAGAGTTTCAGAAAATGTACTTCCTATTTATAAAAACCTACATCTGAAAGAATTATTTATTGGACAAGAGGGTATTGTTAATGCATCGGACTTTACTTTATCGGGAAACAAAAAAAAATCATTACGAAATGCAATTAATAAAGTAAAAGCACAAGGAAATAAAGCAGTAATCTATAATCCACCTATAAAAGATGGAATATTACAAAAAATTAAATCAGTCAGCGATGAATGGCTACAAGATACCGGAAGAAAAGAAATTGTTTTTTCGCAAGGAATGTTCCTTTGGGATGAACTTAAAAAACAAACTATTTTAACCATCGAAAATGAAGAAGAAAAAATCATTGCTTTTATAAATATCATACCTGATTATGCAAAAAATGAAATAACTTATGACCTGATAAGAAAAACCAAAGATGCCCCCAATGGTGTATTGGACTATATTTTAATAGAACTGTTTAATTATGCGAAAACAAAACAAATTGATTATGTAAATCTGGGATTTGCTCCATTAAGCGGGCTAAATGACCCTCATACTTTTCCTGAAAAGTCTATGAAATTTGCTTATGAAAAAATTAAATCATTTGCACAATACAAAGGATTACGTGAATATAAAGATAAGTTCAATCCGGTTTGGTACAATAAATATTTAATTTACCAACATGATTATGACTTACTGCAAATCCCCTCTGTCTTAACCAATGTTATAAAGCCATAAACTTCCTTGATTATTAAAAAAAGTTAATTAAAACCTTTTTTTCTATGACAATCAGTAAATTAAAAAATAGTATTAAGTTTAAGAAACCGAAAACTCATTTATCAAAAAACAATTATACTATCTTTGCAGAAATAATATTGCTATGATTGATCAGGAAACCGTAAATAAAATTATCGAAACGGCACAAATTGTTGAAGTGGTGCAAGATTTTGTTAATTTAAAACGGCGTGGAGTAAATTACATTGGGCTTTGTCCTTTCCATAACGAAAAAACACCCTCCTTTATCGTTTCGCCGGCAAAAGGTATTTTTAAATGCTTTGGTTGCGGACAAGCCGGTAATCCGGTAAGTTTCATCATGGAACACGAACAAGTCAGTTATCCGGAAGCATTAAAATATTTGGCACGTAAATACGGTATCACGGTTGTTGAAACTCAACAGAGCGAAGAACAAATTGAACAAAAAAATGAGCGCGACAGCATGCTCATTGTTACCGATTATGCACGAAAATATTTTAGCAATATACTTCACAATCATCAGGAAGGAAAAGCCATTGGCTTATCCTATTTTAAAGAACGCGGCTTTACAAAAGAAATAATTGAAAAATTTCAATTAGGATATTCGCCGGAACAACGCGATGCTTTTACGCAAGAAGCACTAAAAAAAGGATACAAACTAAAATACCTTACTGAAACAGGCTTAACTATTGATAAAAACAATTATCGTTTTGACCGCTTTGCCGGACGTGTAATGTTTCCCATTCACAGCCTTGCAGGAAACACCATAGCTTTTGGCGGGCGCATACTGAAAAAAAATGAAAAAACAGCTAAATACTTAAATTCACCCGAATCGCCCATATATCACAAAAGTAAGGTGCTTTACGGACTTTATTTTGCAAAAAAAAGCATTGTTAAAAACGACAAATGCTATATGGTAGAAGGCTATACCGATGTTATTTCAATGCATCAGGCAGGGATTGAAAATGTAGTTGCCTCATCAGGAACATCGCTCACTG
>JAKIUH010000157.1 GCA_021647685.1 Bacteroidales bacterium | reverse complement strand
TTTTCAGCACCTGTTTTCCTGTCTTTACCAACAAACAGCTCTTTATCATCTGATGCTGCTTCCCATACAGTACTCATATCTAATAGATTTACAAAGAATTCATTGCTTAACTTATCTTTTTCATTACTGAAAATTCCGTGTTTGCTCCCATCATAATTAGCATTTAGTGATCGTAAGCCTCCGACTAATACAGTCATTTCAGGAACAGTAAGGGTTAATAGTTGAGCTTTATCGACCAATAACTCTTCTGTTGAAATGGTATATTTAGTTTTTAGGTAGTTACGAAAACCATCGGCAATCGGTTCAAGGAGCTTAAAAGATTCAATATCCGTTTGCATTTGAGTCGCATCTGTACGTCCGGGAGTAAATGGTACTTTAAAACCATAGCCGGCATTAGCAACTGCTTTTTCTACTGCTGCAGTTCCTGCAAGCACAATTAAGTCTGCCATTGATACTTTTTTAGAAGATGAATTTTGATTAAATTCATTTTGGATACTTTCGTAAACCGACAAAACTCTTTTTAATTGTTTAGGGTTGTTGACCTCCCAGTTTATTTGCGGTTCAAGACGAATCCGTGCACCATTAGCACCCCCTCTTCTATCCGAATGACGATAGGTAGAAGCCGAAGCCCAAGCAGTAGTAACCATTTCGCTGATTGTTAAGCCTGAGTTCAAAATTTTGCTTTTTAAATGATCTATATCTTTTTGAGAAATCATTTCGTAATCGGCTTTTGGAATAGGGTCTTGCCAAATTAAATCTTCAGTAGGTGCTTCGGGTCCCTGATAAGTAGATTTTGGACCCATATCCCTATGTGTTAACTTAAACCATGCACGGGCAAAAGCTTTATCAAATTCATCAGGATTTTCGTAGAAATTTCTTGAAATTTTTTCGTAAACGGGATCAAATCGTAACGATAAATCTGTTGTAAGCATTGTTGGTTTATGCATTTTTTCTTTGTCAAAGGCATCCGGAACCATCAGTTTAGGATTTTTCGCAACCCATTGATGTGCCCCCGCAGGACTTTTAGTCAATTCCCATTCGTTTTCAAAAAGATTAAAAAAGAATAAATGACTCCATTTTGCCGGAGTAGATGTCCAAATAACTTCTAAACCCGATGTAATAGCATCTTTACCTTTACCGGATTTATAACTGTTTTTCCAACCTAATCCCTGTTCTTCTATTCCGGCTGCCTCCGGTTCCGGGCCCAGATTAGAAGCATCAGCTGCTCCGTGCGTTTTTCCCAAAGTATGACCTCCGGCAATCAGTGCTACAGTTTCTTCATCGTTCATTCCCATTCTTTTAAATGTTTCCCTAATTCTTTCAGCGGCTAATAAGGGATCAGGATTTCCATTAGGTCCTTCGGGGTTTACATAAATAAGTCCCATCTGCACAGCTGCAAGCGGATTCTCCAATTTACCATCTCTACTATACCGTTTACTGTTATCAAGCCATTTTTCTTCTGAACCCCAATAAACATCATTATTTGGTTCCCAAACATCTTCTCTTCCGCCTGCAAATCCATAAGTTTTAAAGCCCATTGATTCCAAGGCAACATTTCCGGTAAGTATAATTAAATCAGCCCAGGAGATTTTATTTCCGTATTTTTTCTTAATAGGCCATAGCAACCGTCTCGCTTTGTCTAAGTTAGCATTATCGGGCCAACTGTTTTGTGGCGCAAACCGCTGCTGACCTGATCTTGTTCCTCCACGTCCATCAGCAGAACGATAAGTTCCGGCACTGTGCCAAGCCATTCTAATAAACAAGCCGCCATAATGTCCGTAATCAGCAGGCCACCAATCTTGCGATTCCGTCATAAGCTTACGAAGATCACTTTTTAGTGCATCATAATCTAACGAATTAAACGCTTTTATGTAATCAAAATCTTTATCCATAGGATTAGATAACTCAGAGTGCTGTCTTAACAGATCCAAATTTAACCGATTGGGCCACCATTCGGCATTAGCCATAGCCCTCTTGTTTAAATTACTTTTTGTAGTAACGGTTGCGCCCGAAACCACATTGGTCGATTCGTTACTATTCTCATTCTTGCACGAAGCTAAAAACAGTAACAAAATGATGAATGTTGAAAGTTTTTTCATTTTTTATAATTTTTAATTAACGAATGATGCAAAGGTACCACCTATTGCTATATAAATCAAATCAATAATATCTATTTAGATATAGAAAAATTCTATACGAAAGATTTTAATCTATAAATATTGTATTTTATAGTATAAGCCAGTGTTGTTTTTGTCTAGAGAAAGGGACTAAATTTCAAACATCGGCTAACAGCGTGTACAGTAATAAACTATTCACGAATTTTCACAAATGAGGGTTAATTGAGTGCGAAATACACAAAAGATGCAGAATACTCATTCCCAATAATAATGTACGCCGGTACCGGACAAGATTTTGGCTTTGCAGAAGAAGATAGTTGCGGATTTAAGAATATACATAATTATTTTGCAAAAATAGTGAAAGCTTGACTTTTTAGACAGCTTGCAGAAAAAAATAGTCTTAAATTTAAAGTAGAAAAAACTCAAAAGGTATGTTCTTATAAACAAAGCACAAGAAAAGCAAAGCAAGCCAGTGTCATGTCAAGTATGTTGTGGCGTATATGTTGAAGTTTACCCTGTTGAATTGTTAGATTAGCTCTTGCTCAGGGTTCCAGGTTCTGAGTTCTGGCTACTAGTGTTATGTCAAGCATGTTTTAGTCACACCAAGTTTCGTTCTTTTTGCGTAGAACTATGTTAAAAATTTTGACCATAACTACTGCTATGCTAAAAATTTTTGCCTTGTTCTACACAAAAATAACTTCAACTTATACGACACAACACACTTGACATAACACTAGGCTCTGGGTACTTGGTTCTAGCTTATTATTGAATATTGATTGTTGAATGCTGTTTATTGAATATTGAGTGTTAACTTGTTGATTTTTATTGTTTGAAATTTTTTGCTTTGTTTTACGCAAAAAGAACTTCAATATATACGTCATTACATGCTTGACATGACACTAGCCTTAATTACGGTGAGCATTTACTCTGCCAAACGACAAAAGATTTTATTTCCACCAATAATAAAAATCCACTTTGCTCTACATCTAAAGATATTTGCAAATTCAAGGAGAAGCCAACATCTTTAATCGGATAAACCAACTAATTAATAGCGATGTATTCATCTATAAAGAAACTACTTAGCAATAGTTATCTCACAAAGCGCAACCAAATAATCAGCATATTAGTACAGCGCTTACGGATTTAAAACATAAATAAATTCTTTATCATCGGGACAATTTCTATAAACCCTTGTGTAACAGTACCTGTTGTTCTATCCAATTCTGAACCGAACATTGAATGGGGAATTGAAAAAATCAACAAAATAGCAATTGCTGCAATTACTGTTAAATAAGGACGACTGTTTTCTTTCCGGTTGCCTAATACGGCGATTAACCAGAAAGTAAAAGCAAAAAGTGTTTTATTATCGGTTAAATCCCATCCCCAAGGAATTCCTGTCCAAAATTCATCAAAAGCAAATTTTTGCACAAAAGGACCTAAAATTAATCCTCCGATAATAATAAACACAAAAGTTATCAGGGTATAACGCTTATATTCCGGTATTTTCCATAAAGCATACAATCCGGCAACATTAGCCAAAAGCATAGCAAAAAACATGAAGAAAATATGTGGGAAAAGTACATACTTCGGAACTTCCCCCTTGAAACGGATTACAACAGGACTTTCTTTTTCCAAATCTATAGATTCATTGTCCGTTTTAAGTGTAATGTAATACATGAGCTTTCCTGCCATCGGCTGATTGGGTAAATAAGCAATTAAGTTACTTGCTTCATGTTTAAACTCCACATTCTTCCACTCTTCATTCTTATGTTCAGGATAGAACTTATAATGCAATACTGCAGCTATACCGGATTCTTCGATAGGCAAAACAACCGCAGCATCACTTGTTCCTCCGTGACTGCGTATAAGTTCCAATCTATATTCCTTATCATTTAATTCTACTTTTATCCTTTTAGGATAAGTGGGTCCGGTTAAACGTTGGTAAACAGCAGCTGCAAGTGTAATAACTATTGCTACAAACCATAAAATAATTTTCTTCCAATTAATTTTTTCAAAAATCATATACAAATAATTTAGGTTAATAGCACAAATATAAAACACAATTTAATTTTTAGTACTATCCAAACTAAAAATTCATAAATAATAGAAACTTTTGCCAAAAATAATTTACTTTTGCAGGTATTTTGATAAATTTGAATTTAAATAATACCTTATTAAAAAGTTTCTTTATATGGTTTGACCGTTTTCTAAGAAATGAAAGATAAGTCTTACAAAATTTCAGATTATTAAAGTACAACAAGTTTTTTAAAACAAGAATTTGCCGGATAACGGGTAAAAATAAATAAAGGATTAAAATTAATAAATATAAGATATGGCACTAACAGGTTTCCTAAATAAAATTTTCGGAAAAAAATCAGACAGAGATTTTAAAGAGCTTTGGCCGATTGTTGAAAAAGTTAAAGAGGCATACGAGACAATTAAAGATTTAAGTAACGATGAACTTCGCGCAAAGACATTGGAATTAAAACAAAAAATTAAAGATTATGTCAGCGAAGAGGAAAAAGAAATTACAGCACTTAAAGCTAAGGCAGAATCGGACGAAACTGATATTACCGACAGAGAAGCTATTTACGAACAAATAGACAAAATAGAGCAAAAAGTATTGGATAAAATGGAAGAAGTATTGGATGAAATTCTTCCTGAGGCTTTTGCAATTGTAAAATCTACTGCTGCACGTTTTTTCCATAACGATACTATTGAAGTAACAGCTACTGATTTTGATAGAAATCTTGCATCAACAAAAGAATATGTTACCATAAAAGGTGATAAAGCATATTATAGTAACCGCTGGATGGCAGGTGGTAATGAAGTCAAATGGGACATGATTCATTACGATGTCCAATTGATGGGGGGCGTTGTTTTACATCAAGGGAAAATTGCCGAAATGGCAACGGGTGAAGGTAAAACATTGGTAGCTACCTTACCGGTATTCTTAAATGCCCTTACAGGTCGCGGTGTTCATATTGTTACAGTAAACGACTACCTGGCAAAACGTGATGCCGAGTGGATGGGGACATTATTTGAATTTCACGGTTTATCAGTAGATTGTATTGATAAACATCAACCCAACTCAAACGAGCGAAGAAAAGCATACTTGGCTGATATAACCTACGGTACAAACAATGAATTTGGTTTTGATTATCTTCGTGATAATATGGCAATCAGCCCCGATGATTTGGTTCAACGGAAACATCACTACACGATTGTGGATGAAGTAGATTCCGTATTGATTGATGATGCAAGAACCCCATTAATTATTTCTGGTCCAATACCTAAGGGCGACCAGCAACTTTTTGGTGAATTTAAACCTTATGTTGTAAAATTAATGGCTGCACAACGTAAATTAGTTACGCAACTTTTGGTAGATGCTAAAAAATTAATCAGTGAAGGCAATACTAAAGAAGGCGGAATACTACTTTTACGTGCCTTTAAAGGATTACCTAAAAACAAAGCAATTATAAAATATTTAAGTGAAACAGGAATTAAAGCGCTGCTTTTAAAAACTGAAGATATATATCTTGCAGAAAATGCCAAACGCATGCCTGAAATTACAGACGACTTGTATTTTGTGATTGAAGAAAAAACAAATTCAATTGAATTAACAGAAAAAGGGCATGACTTAATTGCTGCTGATGTTGGTGATAAAGAGTTTTTTGTATTGCCTGATATTGGTTCGGAAATTGCCAGAATTGAAAAATCAGATTTACCGGAAAATAAAAAGTTGGCAGAAAAAGACAAAATGATTTCTGACTATGCAATAAAATCAGAAAGGGTGCATACTATTAACCAACTTCTAAAAGCATATGCCATGTTTGAAAAGGATGTGGAATATGTAGTCATTGATAATAAAGTAAAAATTGTTGATGAACAAACCGGTCGTATCATGGAGGGACGCCGGTATTCCGATGGTTTGCATCAAGCTATTGAAGCAAAAGAAAATGTAAAAGTTGAAGCTGCCACCCAAACTTTTGCAACCATTACCCTGCAGAATTATTTCCGTATGTATCATAAACTTGCCGGTATGACCGGTACAGCCGAAACAGAAGCCGGAGAATTTTGGGATATTTATAAACTGGATGTGGTAGTAGTTCCAACCAATAAACCTATTGCCCGAGATGATAAAGAAGATTTGGTATATAAAACCAAACGTGAAAAATATAATGCGGTAATTGATGAAATAGTAGCATTGGTAAAACAAGATCGTGCCGTACTGGTGGGTACAACATCAGTAGAAGTATCGGAGTTGTTAAGCAAAATGCTTAATATCCGAAAAATAAAGCATAATGTTTTGAATGCGAAATTACATGCTCGTGAAGCCGAAATTGTTGCCGAAGCAGGTCAAGAACGTACTGTAACCATTGCAACGAATATGGCTGGTCGTGGTACAGATATAAAATTAAGCAACCGTGTGAGAGAACAAGGAGGTTTAGCAATTCTTGGAACCGAAAGACATGAATCAAGACGTGTTGACCGCCAATTACGTGGTCGTGCAGGTCGTCAAGGGGACCCGGGTTCTTCACAGTTTTTTGTGTCTTTGGAGGATGATTTGATGCGTATGTTCGGTTCTGACCGTATTGCCAAACTTATGGACAGAATGGGCTTGGAAGAAGGAGAAGTAATTCAACATTCGATGATTAGTAAATCTATTGAACGTGCGCAAAGGAAAGTTGAAGAAAACAATTTTGGTATTCGTAAACGTTTGCTGGAGTATGACGATGTTATGAATTCACAACGTGAAGTGGTTTATAAACAACGCCGTCATGCATTGTTTGGCGAACGTTTGGGGGTTGATATTGCAAATATGATTTACGACGTTTGCGATTCATTAGTTGCAGCCCATCATGGATATTCCGATTTTGAAGATTTTAAGTTAGATGTACTAAGAGTACTTTCAACCGAAGTGCCTATTGATAAAGCAGATTATCTGCGCTTAGGAGCAAATGAAATTGTTGAACAACTTTATGATGCTGCCCTTAAAACATTTGAACAAAAAACAAAATTGATTGCAGAACAATCCTACCCGGTAATTAAAAATGTTTATGAAACCCAAGGGCATCAATACGAAAACATTTTAGTGCCGGTTACTGACGGAAACCGTATTTTGCAAGTTATTGTTAATCTGAAAGATGCATATGAAACACAAGCTAAAGAAGTGGTAAAAGCATTTGAAAAAACTACCATTTTAGCTACTATTGATGAATCATGGAAGGAGCATTTACGCGAAATGGACGATTTAAAGCAATCCGTTCAGAATGCAACTTATGAACAAAAAGACCCGCTTTTGATTTATAAATTTGAATCGTATGAGCTTTTCAAGAATATGGTGGATAAAAACAACCGAAGCATTGTTTCGTCATTACTGAAAGCACAAATTCATTTTAGCGATCCTTCGGAGGTAAAACAAGCTCATGCACCCAAAAAATTGGATATGAGTAAATACAAAACTCAGAAATCCGATTATAATGAACAAGGAGGAGGAGAAGCTCCCCGAAAAAAAGAAAAAATTCAACCGGTTCGGGTCGAAAAGAAAGTAGGAAGAAATGACCCATGCCCTTGTGGAAGTGGAAAAAAATACAAACATTGTCATGGAAAATTAGGATAGAGTCATGTCAAGTATGTTGTGTCGTATAAGTTGAAGTTATTTTTGTGTAGAACAAGGCAAAAATTTTTAGCATAGCAGTAGTTATGGTCAAAATTTTTAACAAAGTTCTACGCAAAAAGAACGAAACTTGGTGTGACTAAAATATGCTTGACATGACAGTAGTATCAAAAAAAGAGGGGTTCGCTTTGAACCCCTTTTATTAATCATCACTGCTAACACCCATAAACAAGAAAATATAATAAGCCAATGTTGCTAATGCGGTTAATGCCCCTACAACATAAGTCATGGCAGCCCATTTCAAAGCATCCTTTGCTTTTTCATAATCCTGTCCGCCAACAATTCCCTTTTGTTTCATCCATTCCAATGCCCTGCGGCTGGCATCAAACTCAACCGGAAGAGTAACAAAACTAAACAAAACGGAAATACCGTATCCAATAATTCCCAGTAACAAAAGCCAAGGAGCTGCATTTAACAAAAACATTCCGCCAAGCAGTGCCCAAGTACTTATTTGTGCACCCAACTGAGCCAAAGGCACTAAACCGGAACGTACATGCACCCAAAAATACTTCCGATGATCTTGCAAAGCATGACCTGTTTCATGTGCGGCAACAGCAACTGAAGCGATACTGTTACCGGAATATACTACTGGACTTAAGGCGATGGTTTTATTTGCCGGATTATAATGATCGCTCAAATACCCGTGTGCAGGAACAATATTTACATCATGAATGGCATAATCCGCCAACATCATTTCAGCAATCTGCTTACCCGATAGAGGATAAGGCAATGATTGCATGGAATATTTCTTGAATTTATTTTGAAATTGAATACTTACAATATAACTTATTACGGTCAATAAAATAAAAAATGTCCAAATTCCCATAATGATTACAATTTAGTTTTTTGAGGCAGTGAACAAAATTTATTCCATTAAAAAAAACGGTCATTTTGACATAAAAAAGCCATTAATACTGCTAAAACTACAGTTAATGGCTTCATAAACCCTAAATTATGTTTTTTATATCCCTAAAGCAAGAAACTCAATAAAATACCTGCAGCAACAGCAGAGCCAATGACCCCTGCAACATTTGGCGCCATAGCATGCATCAGCAAATGATTGGTAGGGTCTTCTTTTAAACCCATATTTTGTACTACACGTGCACTGTCTGGTACTGCAGAAACTCCGGCTGCTCCCACCAAGGGATTTATTTTATCACCTTCACGCAAGAACAAGTTCATAATTTTGGCAAAAATTAAACCTCCTGCAGTTGCAATCATAAATGATAAGGCACCAAGAACAAAAATCAACATCGACTCAGGCGAAAGAAAAACATCTGCCTGTGTAGATGCACCCACAGTTACGCCTAAAAGAATAGTAACCATATCAATCATAGATGTTCTTGCGGTTTCAGCTAATCGTTTGGTTACACCCGATTCTTTCAGTAAATTTCCAAAAAACAACATCCCCAACAAAGGTAGGGCACTTGGCGAGATAAATCCGGT
>JAKIUH010000156.1 GCA_021647685.1 Bacteroidales bacterium | reverse complement strand
AAACGGCCATTGGTTAGTGCACTACTCGCATCAGGGGTTAAGTTGTCTGATAAATCAGAGGTAAATTTGGTCATTAAAACTGATCGTTTGGCAAAAATAGTTCAATCCGTTGGTGTCAACAATCAAGTGCAAGAATATCGTTTAGAGTACGATGTGAAATACACTATCGGAGATTCAAAGTTACGAGAGGTTCATATTGAACGTGACTATTCATTTGATGTGCAAGAAATTGGCGGTGGTCAAACCGAAGAGAGAACACTCAGAAAGCAATTGGCACAAGATATGGCTCGTGCGATAATTCGCCAACTTTCAGCCACTGTAAAATAAGTGAAAATTTACGCGAATCAACTTGCTAATACACTAAACCAAGGCTTGTCTTCATGTTATTTAATTGTTGGAGATGAACCATTGCAATTAATGGAAGCAGTTGATCTGATTCGGTCCAAGGCAAAGACACATGGATTTACCGAAAGTGAGGTGCTGCATGTAGATAAATCCTTCAAGTGGGAAACACTCTATTCAAGCATGGGTACAATGTCCTTGTTTGCTGAAAAAAAGATACTCGAACTGCATTTGCCAACAGGAAAACCCGGAACTGCAGGCTCAAAAGCCTTAATTCAATTTGCTGAAAATATTCCTCTTTACTGTGAGTATTTTCTGCATTTTTCAATATTGAATCTTCATAATCGGGAACAATCAATAAGACATTATAAGGACGCGCATCGCCTACCAAAAAAGTTTGTTTAATGCCCGGAACACCGGTAAATTTTTTCTCTATGGTTCTTGGAGCAATAGTTTGCCCCTTATTGTTCTTGTAAATATCTTTTACACGATCAATAATTTCATAAAAGCCTTCTTCATCTACGGTAAAAATATCACCGGTTGCCAACCAATAATCTTCTTCTTGTCCAGGAAAGGGGATAATGTCTCCGGGTCCTTTATCGTCCAAATATCGGGCAAGGTAATGTCCTGTTAAAAGAAGTTCGCCTGTTTCGGCAAGTTTGCCTTTCATACCGGGCAGCATTTTACCGGTAGAATTTTTACGGTATTCTCCCGGAGGGGTCATTGTGATACCACCCGTAGCCTCAGTCATACCAAAACCGCTGCATAAATCAATTCCATTTCGCTGAAAAAATAAAAAGGTTTTCGGATCAAGATACCCGGCAGCCGACAAGCCCCAGTACAAACGATTACCTACAGTTTCTTTAATGATTTGCTCCTTAAACTCCTCACCTTCTTTTGTTAAACGTGTTTGGATCTTATCGTATAGTTGTTGCCAACGAATTGGTACACTGATAAATGCAGTAGGATTTACTTGTGGAAAAAGTGCTAAAAGTGTATCGGTTGATGTATTTCCTGTAAATGTATAGGTACCGCGCCAATAAATAGTTCCAAGCATTTCTAAATATCTGCCAAATGTGTGAAACAGTGGCAAAAAACACAACATTACTTCTTTTTTTCCAACTTTTGGAAGTGCAGCATGACGGGCAAATCGTTTGGATATTAAGTTATAAATAGAAAACGATACACCTTTTGGCACTCCGGTACTTCCCGATGTGAACATGGTAGTAGCCACCTCATTAATGGCTTTACGTTTTCTTTTAGATAAAACCTTCTCTATTTCATCAAGATCCAACATAGTGGTTTGATTACCAATAAAATCAATATCACCCGATACATATACATCGGGTTCGAGTGTAAAAATTTTAAACTTTACTTTGGTATGTTTTCTGACTTCTTTTAAAATTTCTAAACGCTCAACTGTATCACAAACGGCTATATTGATTCCTACGGAATCAAATATAGTAACTAAAGTATTACTTTTAAAATGTGTACTTACCGGCGCATCAAAAATATCATAAAACAAACAAGCCAAATCTGCTGCGGCAGAAATTACTCTATTGTCTGAATATATTGCTACTCGAGGATCTTTGCGAACAGTTTTATAAAAAACAGTTGCTAATTCACGCACCATACGGTTAATCTGCGTGTAAGTCCAAAATCCTGCTGGTTTCGATGACATATCTTGAAACAAAATATGACTGCCCAATTCTTCAACGCGTAAATCAAATAAATCTTTCAGAGAAAAACCGGTATCTTGTATAATTTTAAAAACACACTCTGCCCACTCATTGCGCTCATTGTCGTTGGTAAGAGCAGTTAAAAACTCCGGACGACCGGATAAATTTAAAAATTGATACCAGTAATTATTGTTTAATAATCTTATGTTTTTTGAGTCTATGATTTCTTTTACAGCATCTAAAACTTCCTGAGCTTTAGTATCTTTTTCTTTGTTAATAAAAGACTTAACTATGGAAACTTCTGCATTCATTTTTTCTTTTTTTACTAAATTGAATAATCAAAGGTATAAATTATTCTATAAATTTTATTTATAATCCAAACAACAAACATATGCTTCCTTAATAATTTATTACTTTAGCCAACAAAAAAACATGGCATATAAAAGTTTATCTCAATTTATCGAAGTTTTAGAAAAAGCGGGTGAATTATTGCGTATTAAAGAATATGTAAACCCTGATTTAGAAATTACTGAAATTACAGACCGTATATCAAAACAAGCCAACGGAGGAAAAGCGCTTCTTTTTGAAAATACGGGATATGATTTCCCCCTACTTATTAACGCATTCGGCTCGGAAAAACGCATGGCTTTATCGCTCGGAGTAAATAATCTCGATGATATAGGCACTGAAATTGAAAAACTTTTCAAAAAAATAACTACTCCTAAAAATAGTATTATTGAGAAATTAAAGATGCTGCCGGAACTGGGGAAAATTGCAGCTTTTATGCCTAAAAATATTTCAGGGCGAGGAGCATCGCAAGAAATAATTCATAAGAATCCGGATATTACAAAGCTTCCGGTTTTAACCTGTTGGCCCTCCGATGGAGGAAAATTTATCACCTTGCCTATGGTTATTACAAAAGACCCGCTTACAGGTATTAGAAATGTGGGCATGTACCGTATGCAAATATTTGATAAAAACCTGACGGCGATGCACTGGCACAAACATAAAGTAGGGGCACGGCATTTTAATGAGTATAAAAAATTAGGTAAAAAAATGCCAATAGCAGTAGCCTTGGGTGGAGACCCCGCCATAACTTATTCGGCAACAGCGCCACTGCCTGACAATATGGACGAGTTTATGCTTGCCGGATTTTTGCGTAAACAAAAAGTGAAATTAGTACGTGCAATCACACAAGATATTGAAGTGCCTGCCGATGCCGATATTATTATTGAAGGATATATTAACCCCGAAGAAGATTTTATTTATGAAGGTCCTTTTGGCGACCATACCGGATTTTATTCACTTGCCGATTATTTCCCTAAATTTCATATTACCTGTATCACACACCGTAAAGATGCTGTATATCCCACCACTATTGTTGGTATTCCACCGCAAGAAGATGCTTATATAGGCAAAGCCACAGAAAGGATTTTTCTTGCACCAATGCGCTTAACAATGGTTCCCGAATTAAAAGATATGAATTTGCCGCATTACGGAGTTGCTCATAATTTAACCATTGTGAGTATTGATAAAACCTTTTCAGGACAGGCAATCAAAGTGGCAAGTGCCTTGTGGGGTGCCGGACAAATGATGTTCAACAAAGTATTAATCGTTGTGGATAAAGAGGTAAATGTACACAATTACAGCGAAGTTTATGATGCCTTTATAAATAATGTTACTGTAGATTCCGATATACATTACAGTATGGGACCTTTGGACATACTTGATCATTCGGCTTCAAAATATGCCTTTGGAAGCAAAATGTGTATTGATGCAACCTGTAAATTTCCCGAAGAATTATCCAATCGGGAAAATACAACTGCAAAACCTGAGAATAATGAAAAACTTAAAGAAGATTTAAAAAATAGAATATTTGGTATTGAAGCGGTTCAATTTGCTGATGAAAAAGAAAAAATATTATTCTTATCGGCAAAAAAATCAAATAAAGACTATATTAATGAACTACAATTGCAACTCAAGAATACAGCAGGGCTTGATGAAATAAAAATGATAATTCTATTCGATAAAGAGGTAAATATTAATGATTTAGCATCCTGTGTTTGGTTAGCAACAGGGAATATTGACCCTAAGCGCGACAGCTATTTTATGAATAATTTTGTATTGATTGATGCGACACGTAAAACCCTGGATAATGATAATTTTGAACGTAACTGGCCAAATATTTTGGTAATGGATGATGCTACTGTTGAGGCAATAGATAAAAAATGGGAACGTTTAAATATTGGTGCTTTCATTCAATCACCATCGGTATATTATCGACCTTTGAAAATGAATGATGGTGCCATTGTAAAAAACAATGAATAACAACAATGTATTATTGAATACAAGCTTTTTATTTTCTGTATATCAATTTTATGTTGTAATTTTGAAGTATAAGAAAAAAAAGATATTATGAAGATATTTTTAAGTATATTATTCCTTTTACCGTTTTTAATTTTTGCACAAGACAGTACAAAAGTTAAAAAGATTAAATATACGCCCGATTTTAAATTTAAAGATGGTATTTATTTAAGTTTTGAAGATGTAAAACATAATAATCCAATTATTAAAGAACGCATTATAACTGACTTGAACTACGAAGATTATGCGTTTTTCGAGAAATTATTGGATAATGCAGAAACAATTACGGTACTTGATGCAATGGGTTTGCGAAAAGAAATACCCGTAAAAGACATTTGGGGTTTTAGCCAGAACGGAATTGTATATATACGCTGGAACGACACTTTTAACCGGATTCCTGTCTTTGGTTCCATAAGCCACTTTATAGCCGATAAAACATATATTACCAACAATCCCAATTATCCGTACAATTATTACAACTCGTATTATAATCCGTACAATCCGTATTATTCATCGGCTTATCCGGGAAATCAATCAAAACAAACGGAACTTCGCCAATATTTGCTGGATATGGAGACAGGGAAAGTAATTGATTATACAGATAAAAATATTGAACTTATTTTAATGCGCGATACAGAACTGTATCAAGAATTTATGAACCTGAAAAAGAAACAAAGAAAGAAACTAAAGTTTCTTTTCTTACGAAAATACAACGAAAGGCATCCGTTGTATATTTACGAAGCACAATAATCAAACACATAAATTATTTATTATGAAGAAACTAACATTCATACTAAGCCTATTGTTTTTAATAACAAGTTACAGCAAAGCACAAGATGCATCAGCTACCCCGGAAGATATTCAAAGGTTCTTAAAATCAAAAACCTATGTTGTCAAAGACCCAAATATATTTGGTTCATACAATCGTGCAATACAAGAAGCTATGGAAAAAAATTGGACCATTACCGATTGGGAATTTATTGATGAAACAAAATTTGCACAAATCAGAAAAAGTTACCGTAATTCTTTTATCCGAAAAACCAAAGTAACTTTTACCAAAGATAAATCAAAAACAGCATACACCTTTTTAAGCCTTCTGTTGGGCGATAAAGCCAGTTCTATGAAATATATGCCCGATGTTTGTTCTTTCCCTTTATCTTATTATGGTGTTGACCACGATAAATATTTGTATAAGTTGGGGGCTATTGTAAAATTTATGCAAAATCATGTAAAAGTACTAGAAGAAAACCCGAATTTAAGCGGTAAAAACGTTTTTAAGTATTATTTAAAAAACCTTGAAGAACTCAAAGGCAAAACACTTTATTTAATTAAAGATGAAGTAGCCAAAAATGTAAATACACCTGAAAAAATCAGACAATATTATTCGGGGAAAGTTAAATTTGTAACAGAAGAGGATATAAAAAATGCTATTTTAACAGGTAATTCAAATGTTGTTTTTCTTCATCTGGTAAAACCACCGGAAGATGGAAGTGCTGAAAAAATGCGTATTTACAAAGCAATAATGGGTGCATCAGACGGAAAACTCTATTATTTTGATTATCATAAATATAAAAAAGGAAAATATCCGGATGCTTTCCTTGCCAGTGATTTTAAAAAACTTTCAGATTAATTTAAAGAAACATAGACTATGATTGGAGATTTTATGGGCAAAATGCAGGAAGCCCAACAGCAAATGGAAGAAACAAAAAAGCGTTTAGACGGTATTTATGTTGATGCAGAAATAGAAAACGGCTTAATAAAAGCTACGGCAAATGCAAATATGAAACTTACCAATATTTCCATTGGTGATGAACTGTTGAACGACAAAGAAGCTCTTGAAGATTTACTGATTACGGTGGTAAACAAAGTAATGGAAAAAGCCAAAGAAGTACAAGAAGTAGAAATGGCAAAAGTAGCACAAGGAATGCTGCCCGGCTTAGACGGATTGTTTGGCGGATAAATACTTAATCTTGTCTGTCCGCTTTTCCATATTATTTTGAAGACAAATGTTATTTTTATAGTTTTTTTTTATTCCAACATCCTATTTAACCGGCAAAATATAAGCCCCTTGTTCACGAACATTGAAAGGGGCTATATTCATCGCCGCACAATCGCGCATGATTGCATTTTCGCGCCACCGGGCAAGACCGGCATCTAAAATAATTTCATCAAATTCAAACAAATCAATAATTTGCTGAATATTAGCATTAAATCCTTTGGAAATAATCAATAAATTAACTTTTAATTTTCGGGTATTAATTTTATCCGTAAAATGATTATTATTTATGACAAGTATCCTTAAATTATTATATTTTAAAAAGTTAGCTTTCAGAAATATTTTCTGAAAGTTTAAAGAGTCGTTCATTAAATAAATTTCATCAATAAACCTTTGCGTCAGATAATTATTGAGCAGATATTGGTAATTTTTACTGCCTATAAAATTGCTATCAGCAAAAAGAAACAGATTTTTATTTTGCTTGATGGCTAATAAAGGGGTATTACCCGAATTAAAAACGAGTAATTCGTTTTGCTTGAATGCTTCTATTTTACGATAAGTTCGTGAGCAGAAAAAAATCAACAATAATACATGACTTGAAAAAATTGCAAACTTGCGTTTATAATTTATGAAATAAATTATCCATACGACGACTAATAGGTACAGAACTATATTTTCAAAAAGCGAAAAACTAATATGATTAATACTTGAGAAAGGCAGGCTTTCAATCATTTTCGTGGAATAATTCAAAGAAAAAAGCACTTGTTTTAAAATAAAAGCAAAAAAATCGGATAAAAAACCAATTGAGTGAAACAGAAGTAAAGCAATTGCCAAACTAATAATAAGATAAGCTGCCGGAATAACAATTAAGTTACTTAAGAAAAAATAAACCGGAAATTTATGGAAATAATAAATACTTATAGGAAATGTTCCAATTTGTGCAGCTATTGATACAGAAGTAAGTGCCCAAATTTTATCAATAAACCAATTTTTAATTTCAAAAATACGGTAAAGTTTAGGCTGAAAATAAACAATGGCAATTACCGCAGCATAAGATAATTGAAAACCTACTTGTAATATAATCAAGGGATTTACCAATAATATTAAAAATGCCGATGCAGCAATTGAATTATAAATGCTTGGATGCCTGACAGATACTTGTCCGATAATAATTAATGTAAGCATTAAGGAAGCTCTGCGTACCGAAGGCGACAATCCTGTAATAAAAGCAAAGAACCAAATAAAACTTATGAGCAAGCAAGACTTTAAAATACGTAACAACCTTTTTTTATCCATAAAAAACAGCAAACTGTTAACTATCAAATAAATGATACCCACATGCAAACCGGATACTGCCAAAATATGCATTGCACCACTGCTTGAATAAGCTTGTGTAATATCATCACTCAAAAAATCTTTAACACCCAATGTTAAAGCAGCAAGCACCGAAAACTCATCGCCGGAAATGCCTTTTTCTTTATAAATAATAAGCAACTTGTTTCGTACAGAATACGCCAAAGAATATATGTAATTGCCTTGATTTTGGGCAATTCGTTTCCATTTTCCGGCTTTAATGTAACTTTGATAATGAATATTCTTACTTGCCAAATATTGTACATAATCAAATTCATAAGGATTACCTCTGTTTTGTACTTTACGAAAACGGGTGTTAATAATTAACAAATCACCATATTTCAGTTTTTTTGAAATACTGTCTTTGGGGAAGTATGTAATTACTTTTTGCTTTGTGTTTTGCCATGAACTATCTGTTTTAATAGCATTTATTTCTAAAATTGCTTTTATTGATTTTTCGGTTTCTTTAGGTATTTCAATGATTTTTCCGGTAAATAAATCATATTCGGCAAATTGATTATTGGTTTGTAAATGCACATTACTTATTACAAAACCTGTAAAATATAAGGCAATAAATATCAATATTCCGCTTATCCACCTACGGTGATAGTTGGGACTTTTATCTTCAAAATATTTATAAATACCGGTAACCGAAAGAATAATGATTAGGCAATAGAATGCATTATTTATAAAGTAAGGAAAGTAGATTCGGTATAAAATACCGGCAATAAAAGGAATAATTAATCTGAAAAACGGAGTTTTGCGTATTTCGTGAATAATTTTCATGTGTATTTTTAAAATTATTTTCATTTGCCACATGGAACATCCACTAAAATCATGGCATTCAATTATTTTTGCACTTAAATAATTATGCCCCTGTGTCCGCCAGCTGGCGGTTGGATGTTTCATACAGGTTTAGGACTTTACCTGTAAAATTAATGAAAAAATATGCAATAACCATTTACTTTAGAAAAAAAAACAGGATGCTTTTGAAAAACATCCTGTTTACATTTTCACCGTTATTTTACTTACTTCAACATTGCAGAAGGGTCATTTATAACCGCCGATTTTTCAACCGTTAAACGTACTTTATCGGCAATTTCAATAACTACCGTAGTATCTTTCACATCAGCCACTTTACCGTGAATACCTCCAATGGTAATAATTTTATCACCTTTTTTAATTGTTTCTCTAAATTGTCTTAATTCTTTTTGTTTTTTCATTTGTGGTCTTATCATAAAAAAGTAAAAAACCACAATTACTGATTATTCCTCAGGAAACCAATCAACCGGAATCTCTAATCAAACAAGTCGAGATTTTAAGTCCGTTATATCATACAAGCAAAGATATCACTATTGAATCCGATTTTGGCGAACTAAACAAAGCACACAAAATTGGAAAGGTAGATGCCAGTCTAAATTATATTGTATTATATCTCGATGATTTAAACGCCATTGTGGATATAAAGAAAAGCGAATTACCCTTGAGGTTACAAAATAATCCGGGACTAAAAATCGACAAGACCATGATCCCAGAAAAAGCAAAAATAAAACATCTTATAGTCT
>JAKIUH010000155.1 GCA_021647685.1 Bacteroidales bacterium | reverse complement strand
GGTGAAAAATATGAAGGAAATTGGAAAAATCAGAAAAGAAACGGACAAGGAACCAATTATTTTGTGTCGGGCTTTGTTTACGAAGGTGAATGGCTTGATGATTATCGGCACGGATACGGTGTGCTTACTTTTAATGCCGATTCAGAGTTTGATAAATTTTCAGGACAATGGCTGAATGACAAAGTGAGTGGTTACGGCACTTTAATCTATAAAAGCGGACAAAAATACGTAGGCGATTTTAAAGACAATATGTTCGACGGACAAGGAACTATGTATTATACCGATGGAACTATTGAATCGGGGAAATGGGTGCAGGATAAGTTTATGGGGGCTACCAACATAAGCAATGCTAAGGAAGGTTGCATTAGTGGTAATTGCGAAACAGGATACGGAACTTATGTCTTTGAAAGCGGTGAAAAATACGAAGGATTTTGGGATAAGGGAATGCGAAATGGGCAAGGTACCAATATATGGGCAGATGGTGCCAAATATTCGGGTGAGTGGAAAGATGATGTAATGCACGGTAGCGGAACTTATACCTATGAACCGGCATCCAAATATGATTATTACAAGGGGAATTATGTTATGGGCGAAATGACCGGACAGGGAACTTTTGTTTATAAAGACGGTAAAAAATATGTGGGTTCGTTTCAAAAAGGTCTTTTTCATGGAGAGGGAACAATGTATTATGCCGATGGGCGTGTTGAAGCAGGTATCTGGGAAAACGATAAATACGTAGGTAAATCGAATAATAATTACGGGTGTATTTCAGGGAATTGTCAAGATGGATACGGTACTTATACTTTTGAAAACGGTGCAAAATACGTTGGAAATTTCAGTAATGGAATGTTTAACGGACAAGGTACCTATTATTTTGAAAACAGCGACAAGTACATGGGAAATTATAAGGACAACAAACGACATGGTCAGGGGACTTATATTTGGTACAGTGGTGATAAATATGTGGGTGAATGGGAAAATGATGATTACAATGGTGTGGGTACCATGTATTATGCAAACGGAACATCAAAAACAGGTATTTGGAAAAATAATGAATATGTAGGTCAGGCAGAAGGAAAAGGTACAAAACCTAATGTAAACTGGCTATCACCCGAATATTACAATTCATCATCGGTAGTTGATAATTACAAAGTAAAACTTTGTATTGAATCGGAAAGCCCGATAAAAAGTACACAAATATTTGTAAATAATGTAGCTCAGTTAGACGAACAAAGCAGAGGCTATAATGTAGTCAGTTCATCTTGTGATTATACGATTGAACGAACCATAAAACTTCAAGAAGGAGAGAATAAATTAAAAGTGGTTGTAGAAAATCAGTATGGAAAAACTACTTCCGAAATAAGAACAATAGTATATAAAACCAGCTCAGGCGAAAAACAATCGCGTATTGCATTAATCATGGGAAATAGTGATTATGTGGCAGCACCTTTACGTAATCCGGTTAATGATGCCAATGCCATTGCTGAAAAATTAAGAGCTTTGGGTTTTGAAGTAATGCTTGTTACAAACAGCTCGCAAAATGAAATGAAAAAAGCATTTAGAGATTTTGGTGAAAAATTGGCAAAGAGTAAAGGGGTAGGAATGTTTTTTTATGCCGGTCATGGAATACAAATGAATGGAGAGAACTATCTGGTGCCGGTAGATGCACGAATTGAAAAAGAGCAAGATGTTGAACTCGAATCGGTTAATTTAAAACGGGTACTCGGAGAGATGGATTATGCAGGGAATGCATTGAATATAATTGTATTAGATGCTTGCCGTAATAATCCGTTTGCAAGAAGTTTTCGCTCAAGTGGAAGTAATGGGCTGGCATCGACCAATGCTCCATTTGGAACCTTTATTGCTTATGCAACTGCACCGGGCTCGGTAGCGGCAGACGGCAGCGGCTCAAACGGACTATATACACAAGAATTGCTTAAAGCCTTAGATAAAAAAGGCTTAACCATTGAAAATGTATTTAAAGAAGTTCGCAGGAATGTTTATAAACTGTCGCAAGGAAAACAAGTACCTTGGGATAATTCTTCAATATGGAATGATTTTTATTTTAATAAATAAGTGGGAAAGAAATTTTTCTGTTTTTTTTGAATAAAACTGTTTTAAAACTTCGGTGAAATTACTTTATCGAAGTTTTTTTATTTTTTTACATTTATGAAAAAATAAATTATGATTGGAACACTCTTAAATGTACCTACTGTATTGCTTGACAGTATATTAGGTATATTACTTAAATCACGCTTACCCGAAAAATTAACAAAAACTGTTTTTCAAGCATTAGGGCTTTTTACTTTGGCGCTGGGTTTTATTATGGCAATAAAAGCACAAAACTATTTAATCATTGTTTTTAGTTTGGTGCTTGGAGCCATTATTGGAGAATTAATAGACTTAGAGCTAATAACAGACCGGTTTTCTGAAAAAATCAAAAATAAAATAAAAATAAAAGATGAAAAGTTTTCCGAAGGGATGCTTACGGCTTTTTTGCTTTTTTGCATGGGCTCAATGACCATACTTGGTGCTTTTGATGAAGGTATGAAAGGTGATACAACCTTGCTTATTACCAAATCGGTAATGGATGGATTTGCTGCAATGGCACTTGCTTCTGCTTTTGGCTTAGGGGTATCTTTTTCAGTGATTCCTTTATTAATTTATCAAGGTGGTTTAACTATTTTTGCAGCTTACTTAGGTAAATTTTTTAGTGAATTAATGATTACAGAGATGACTGCCTTGGGCGGAATATTGCTTGTCGGATTAGGAATTAATATTCTTGAAATTAAAAAAATAAAAATTTTTAATATTCTACCTGCTTTATTGTTTGTGGTGTTTTTTACTTGGTTAAACGCTATTTTTCAATGGATATAAATGAAATAGTGTTCAAGGAGTTTAGGAAAAATAGTTGTTTTTATATTTCCTGAAATCTTTGTATCTTGCGCTTATTAAGAAAGTAAGTTATGAAAGAAATTAGCAGTAGGAAAAAAGAATATCAAGAACGATTTTTAAAACCGAAATCAAACGCCGGTGATCTGGGGTTTTATATTTTTTTAATTTTATTATTTATCGTATCCTACCTTTTTTTTAGTTATTTTTATTTTGTTTAGCCAATTAGACCAATCACAATTACATAATAAATATTATGGCAAAAAAACTATTAGCACTAATTCTTCTTGCTGTTGCAAGTTCTATATTTTTTTATACCTTGAACAAAAAAAGCAATCTAAAAATCAGAATTATTGAAACTACCGATGTACACGGGAGTATCTATCCTTATGATTTTATTCAGAATCAGGAAACAAATAATTCCTTAGCAGCTGTTTATACCTATGTAAAAGAGCAAAGGCAAAATCCTGACTTTGAAACTGTTTTATTGGATAATGGAGATATTTTACAAGGACAACCCGTAGTTTATTATTCTAATTTTGAAGCAACCGACAGAGAACATATTTGTGCACAAGTAATGAATTTTATGCAATACGATGCTGCCACGGTGGGAAATCATGATATTGAAGCCGGACATCCGGTTTATGATAAATTAAATAAGGAATTTAACTTTCCGTGGATGGCTGCAAATGCCATTAATACAAAAACCGGTAAACCTTATTTTAAACCTTATACAATACTTGAACGAAGTGGCGTAAAAATAGCAGTGCTCGGATTAATTACCCCTGCAATTCCTAATTGGTTACCCGAAAATATTTGGTCGGGTATGGAGTTTGAAGATATGATTTTAACTGCTAAAAAGTGGATAAAAATTATTAAGGAAAAGGAGAAACCGGATATAATTATCGGACTTTTCCATTCAGGAATTGATTATACTTACGATAATAGCACGGCAGAGACTTATAAAAATGAAAATGCTACACAATTAGTTGCAAAAAATGTAAATGGCTTTGATATAGTTTTTGGCGGGCACGATCATCAAAAATATAATTTTACAGTAAAAAGTCCCGATGGCAGCGATGTGTTAATTATGGACCCGCGAAGCTATGCTCGTTGCATGGCAGTAGTTGATATTGAATTAAATTGGAACGAAGAAAAAAATACTTGGGATAAAAAAATTACCGGACAAATCATTGACACAGATACAATAGTTCCTGATAAAGTTTTTATGAAAAAGTTTGCCGGTTTTTTTGAAGAAACTAAAGAATATGTAAATCAAGAAATCGGCACTTTTACAAAAACTATTGAAAGTAAAGACGCTTTATTCGGCGATTCTGAATTTGCTGATTTAATTCACACTATTCAGTTAAAAATTAGTAAAGCTGAAATATCTTTTACCGCACCTTTAAGCTACGATTCTGAAATTAAGAAAGGAAAAGTATATGTTCGCGATATGTTTAATTTATATCGTTTTGAGAACCTGTTATATACAATGCGTTTAAGCGGAAATGAAATAAAAAAATACTTGGAATATTCGGCGAATTTATGGTTTAACCGGATGAAGGACGAAAATGACCATTTATTAAAATTAAAAACTACCGATGAAGGTAATTTACATCTTGCATCGGCATATTATAATTTCTCATCGGCAGCCGGAATAGATTATGTTATTAATTTAAAAGCACCCGAAGGAGAAAGAGTTCATATTTTAAGGCTAAGTTCAGGAAAAGAGTTTGATTTGAACAAAGAATATTTGGTAGCCATTAACTCATACAGAGGAAATGGTGGTGGCGGACATCTAATTAAAGGTGCCGGTATTCCAAAAGACAAATTATCGGAAAGAGTGGTTCATGCTACCGATAAAGATTTGCGCTATTATATGATTAAATGGATTGAAGAACAAAAGTCAATTACGCCTTTATGCGATAATAATTGGACATTGATTCCTGAAAAATGGTATGAAAAAGCAAAAGCAAAGGATATGAATTTATTATTTCCTGAAGATTAGGAATTTGCAGCAATCGGAATTTTAAAGTAAAAAGTAGAACCTTTATTGGGGCGACTTAGTATTTGCAGTTTACTGTTGTGAGCGTTCAAAAACTCTTTACAAATGGCTAGCCCTAAGCCTGTACCTTGCTCATTAGAAGTTCCTTGCGATGAATGAAACTCATCAGTTTCAAGAATCTTTTTAACAATATCTTCGGTCATTCCAACTCCGGTATCTACAATTGAAATTTCAACAAAGTCATTTTTATCTTTTGCAGATACTGATATTTTACCCCCTTCCGTGGTAAATTTTATGGCATTATTTATTAAATTACGAATTACGGTATTTATCATATTTTTATCGGCATACACATGGTTTTTTGTTTTACTGTTAAAAATTAATTCAATTTCTTTTTTCATTCCTGCTTCATGAAACAATTTAATATTGATCTCTAATAATTCATTAAAATTAAATTTTTCGGGTTGATATTTTATTGAGCTGCTTTGACTTTGTGCCCATTTTAATAAATTTTCAAGCAAAGAATAAATTTGTAACGA
This sequence comes from Bacteroidales bacterium, assembly GCA_021647685.1. Classification (GTDB taxonomy): domain Bacteria; phylum Bacteroidota; class Bacteroidia; order Bacteroidales; family NBLH01; genus NBLH01. The sequence continues at coordinate 3,903 of JAKIUH010000155.1, read as the reverse complement.
CGAATCGTAAATATATTCGGCATATTGTGTTTTTTCATCTTCCGATAAACCAACTTCTTTGTCTATTAGCAGTTCAGAGAACCCAATTAAAGCATGAATCGGGTTTTTTAAATCATGTGCCACTACCGAAAGGAGTTTTTCTTTTGTTTTATTTGAACGGTACAGTTCATCTCTTTGAAATTCCAATTCATCAGCTTGTGCCTGAATTTCTTCTTTTTGTTGATGAATTTCTTCATTTTTAAGTTGAACAATTTTAAGTGCTTCTTTTTTCTTTTTATACTGTATATACCATAAAATTGCAGCAATAATTGCAAATATTAGAAAAGCAATTAAGAAATAAATGATATTTCTTCTAATTTGGAGTTGTAACTCTTGGCGGGCAATCCGTTCGTTTTGAGCTTCCAGTTTAAATTGCTGCATCTTAGCAATGGCTTCCATTTTGGTTAATGAATCGGCAACAGTATTTAATGAGTCTGAAATAAGATTTAGTTTTGATGAGGTTTTTTGTAATTCTTGTTCTTTAATTTGTGCCTTAATTTGTGCTTCGGTAGTTTTATTTTTTAAATCAGATGTTGTTTTTTCAGTTTTTATACGTTCTACAAGGTTATGATATTCATTGTACTTTTCTTCATTACCCAGTAATTTGTAATTATTTGCCAATTCCTTATAACAATTAAATGTTAATTGTTCATTTTTGATTTCAAATTGAGCTATTTTTTTCGCTTCTTCTAAATCAGTTATTGCGTTATTATATTTTTTTAGCATTTTTAAGGTATAGGCACGGTTTATCAAATCGTTTACCAGTGCTTTTTTGCTCGATTTTCTGCTTAATTCTATTTTTTCATTTTCAAACTGTAGAGATTCATTCCACTTTTTTTGTATCTTTAGTGTATTAATAAGATGAAAATATGCAGAGATAGTGCGGAATGAAGCATTTTGTTTTTTTGCTTCTGAAAGTGCTTTTTTGTAATAAATTTCTGCATTATTGTAATCTTTGTATTGCTCATATGTTTTTGCAATTTTATTGAAATCGGCTAATGCTGCAACATTGTTTCCGCTGGCAGAAGCTTCTAGGGCACTTTGGTTCCACGAAATAATTTTTTGTTTTTCTGTATCCGGTATCTTGCTTTGCGAAAAGCCGGCAAAAAAATTCATCAACAGAACCGGAATAAGTATCCGGTTCTTATTTTTTAAAATAATTTTCAATATTTTCTGGAAAAAAATCACTGAATTAGTTAATCTTGGCTTTCTGTTGGGATTAATTCAAAATCTAGTTCAATCAAATCACTATACTCTTCACCGGCTTCTTCCAGTGTTTCATCATCCTCAGGGAAATACCATTTTACTAAAACATCTTTTCCTGTTTCTTTAATTGCTTCTAACTTTTGCATAATGATAAACAAAACTTTAGATGAGGCAGTATTGTAATATTCCAGTTTAAATTCAAACACAGTTTTGTCAAGAGCTTTTTCTTTATATTCTTCAAGCCATTCAATAACCGGTCTGTAAAACTCAGTTACATTTTCAGGACATGATTTTCCCGAAAGTTCAAATTTACCGTTTTTTGCATCAAGAACAACACCGGGGTTTAATTCTTCTGCTTTGTATTCTAAAATTTCCATAATCTTATAGATTCAAATTTTCCTTTTTCATAATTGTACAAATATAAGGAAGATTTTTTAAGATTTTACTTTTAATGTTGTAAAATAAAAAGTACTTCCTTTCCCTACTTCACTTTCAACCCAAATTTCTCCTTTGTTCTTTTCAACAAATTCTTTACATAAAATTAGTCCAAGACCGGAACCTTTTTCTTTTGATTTGTTTATTTTTGTTTTAGAAAAACCAAAATCAAAGATTTTATCAATAAACTCCTTTTTTATCCCCATTCCTTGATCTTTAACCGAAATTTGGTATTTATCTCCATTATCTTTACAATCAATAGTGATTTTAGTATTTTCAGGTGAAAACTTTAAAGCATTATTCAGTAAATTTCGTACAATACTGTTTAGCATATTTTCATCGGAAAGCACATATGTTCCTTTTGATACATTATTCTCAATCTTAATATTTTTCTTTTCGGCATTTATTTTTAATAAAGCAATGTTTTTATTGACAATATCTGCCATATCAAGCTTTACTTGGGTAAATTCATTTTGCCGTGTTTGTGATAAAGACCATTGAAGAAGGTTTTCGAGTAAATCATATAATCTTTTTGCCCCATCTCTAATTTCCCTGATAAATTCTTTACGTTCTTCATCACTTAAAGTATCGTAATCTTCGTGCAATAGTTCTGTAAGCGACAGTAAAGGATTAAAGGGGTTTCGTAAGTCATGGGCAATTATCGAAAAAAACTTATCTTTTGTTTCATTAAGTAATTCAAGATTTCTTTGCGATTCAATTAAGCGGCGGTTTGCATCTTCCAACTGATGGTTTTTTTCTTCTAAAATTTTATTGGTTTTCATTTTAACCAAGAAGCTGTAAACAGATGTGATTATTAAAATTGCAAGCACAATAACCATAAATAAAAAGCCTCTGGTTTTGTAAAAAGGCGGACGTACAACAATCCGTATTGAAACCCCTGTTGTGTTAAACAGCTTGTCGTTGTTCGAACCTCTTACTCTAAAAATATACGAACCGGGTTCTAAATTTGTTACGGTTATCGAATGCTTTGTACCATAACTAATCCAATTATCATCCAAACCAACAATTTTATATTCAAAAACATTTTCTTTGGGTTTCGTATAATCTAATGCTGCAAACTCAAGAGTGAAAATATTATTATTATAATCCAGTTCTAATACTTCGGTGTATTTTTGCTCTACAGAAACAAAACTTCCTTTTTCAACCCAAACATGATTATTTAAAGTTTTAATGGATGTGATAACAGTAGGAGGAATATAGTCGTTCTGTTTAATTTCTTTCGGATAAAATGACAGCATTCCTGAGTTGGTTCCAAAATATAACTTTCCTGTAAAATCTTTATAAGCTGCATTCCAATTAAATCCATCGTTAACCAAACCATCAGAGATATTAAAATTAATAAACTTTTCGGTTAGCGGATTAAATTTGGATAATCCATTGGTTGTGCTAATCCATAAATTACCTGCATTATCTTCTAAAATACCCATTATTTCGTTACTGGGTAAACCATTTTCGCGATAATATCGTTTAAATGACATATTGCTGCGGTCCAATTTATTTAAACCATCGCTGGTTCCAACCCATAATGTTCCCAGATGATCTTCAAATATAACAGTTATACTATTGCTTGATAAAGAATTGTAATCATTAACTTTAAAACTGTAGCGAGTTATTTTATTATTTTTTAAATCAATTTGGTTGAGTCCTTCGGAGTAAGATCCTGCCCAAATATATGAAAGATGATCTTGATATACCGTAGTAATATAATTATCACTAAGTGAATTCGTATCTGAAAAGTTACTGAAATATGTTTTGAATTTAAAATTTTGATTATCCAAATCTTCAGATATTATGTTTAATCCATTTCGGGTTGCAACCCAAATATTTCCATTTTTATCTTCGGTAATGGCATTTATTTGATTATTGCTTAATCCGGTAGTATCGTTAGCTTTATGTAGAAATTTTATTAATTTATATTCATCTTTTTCGGAGCGAATCATATCTAAACCTCCACTATGTGTTCCAATCCAAACCCGTCCTTTGGAGTCGGTAAATAAAGACCATATTTCATCATCACTTAGACTTAATTTTCCTTCGGGATGAGAACGAAAACTTTTGTATTCATTGAGCGTAGAATCATATGCACACAATCCTCCGCCATCGGTACCAATCCAGATTTTTCCGTGTGCATCGCCGGTAATTGCTGATACGCTGGGGTGTGGAATGCTTTTTTTACTTTTAGGATTGAATGCCAAATTGTGA
>JAKIUH010000154.1 GCA_021647685.1 Bacteroidales bacterium | reverse complement strand
CTCAAATTATATAATTCACCGGATTGAATATTATCGTACTTATCTTTTGCATTAAGAACTTTTGAAACACTGGTATTTTCGGGATAATCATTTAAATCGCCCATAATAATGATATTTGCTCTATTATCTATTTTAAATATGGAATCAACATTTTTTCGTAAAACAGAAGCTACAAACATTCTTTTACGCTCTGTTTCTAACTGACCACCCCAGCGCGAAGGCCAATGATTAACAAAAATATGCAAAGTGTCCTGTTCCTTGGTTCGTCCTTTCACATATAAAATATCGCGGGTTTTTGAATTTGAAAAAGGATATTTTATTTCAATTGCTTTATACGAAATTGGAAAAAAATGCCCTTGCCGGTATAGCATTGCAACATCTATTCCGCGTAAATCAGGCGACTCCTTATGAATAATTCGATATCCGAATTTATTAATCGGTGCAAATCGAATAAAATCATCGAGTACTTTCCTGTTTTCAATTTCGCATAAGCCGATTATTTCGGGAGGTGACCACCCACCAATTCCGGCAATAACTTGCGAAATATGTTTTTGCTTTGTATAATATCTGCTCCGGTTCCAAAATTTTCCCTGATTTGGTAAAAATTCATCATCATTTTTTATACTGTCGTTCTCAGTATCAAAAAAATTTTCGGCATTATAAAACATAATGCGCAATAGTCTTGGCTTTTGAATAATAGAATCGGGAAAAGTATTTTGTGCCGAAAGATTGAAAAATAATCCGCAAGTAATTATAAGAAGATAAAAATTTAGTTTCATAAGTTTATTTTTTAATTATTTTTTGGTCTCATGGAACATCCATTAATATCAGGGGTTTCGCTTATTTTTGCATCTCAATAACCACGCCCCTGTATCCGCCAGCTGGCGTATGGATGTTTCATTTTTTTAGAGATAATGGATTTGAGTTTCCGGCTAAAAGTATAAATTTAAAAAATATTTTGGATTAGTTTTGCCGATATTTTTTTTATTTCTAATGCAAATTATATATTTGCAATAATATTATCGGTCTGCATGATTTTTTACGGACAAAACGATTCTATAAATAGCTTAAACTTTATGTTCATTAATAATAATTTAAATATAAACTCATGAAACAAAGATTTTTTACGGTTTTACAAACATTACTGTTTTCCGTTGCATTTGCTGCACTATTGATTAGCTGTGGTAATGAATCAAACAATCAAGAACAAAAAAATGATGAAGTAATCACAGAAGAAAATGTAGTGGAACAAGCACAAAAATTAGTTTATCCGCTGCCAACTCCATTAGAGGTTACTACTATGTTGAATAAAGCCGGAGCAAGCTATATTCTTGATTTGGCAAATCGCCCCGGAAATGCAGATAAATATTTCACAGAAATGGCTAAAGCCTTAAACTTAGGTGTTTATGGAGCGGATTTAAGTTATGCCAGTACTTATAATAAATCGCAAGAAACCCATGATTATTTGGCAGCTACCTTGAAATTAAGAGACGGTTTATCGGTTGAGACTCCAGAAGATATGAATTTGTTGGAAAAAGTTGAAGCTAATATTAATAATAACGATTCGCTTTATGAAATTTTAACTTCGTCTTTCCATGGCACATTTAAATACCTGAACGACAACGGCAAAGGAGCAGTTTCCGTTATGGTATTAGCCGGTGGTTGGATTGAGGGTGTTTATTTATCGGTAGAATTAGCCAGTTTAACTGAAAATAATACAGAGATTTTAAAAACTATTGCCGAGCAAAAAACCACATTGGATAATTTAATTCCTTTGCTTGAAGCCTATAAAGATGACGAAAATGTTGCTTCTGTTTTAGAAGACCTTAATGAAATAAGAGTTATATTTGATTCTATTGCTGTAAAAGAAGATGGCTCTATTGATTTGAACAATGATAATTTCAAAAAAATACAAACAGCTATTGAAGCATTAAGGAAAAAAGTTATTGAAACAACCTAATCTTGCTTTGAATACAATACAAAATTTAAAAAAGGGCATGTAATATCATGCTCTTTTTTTTGATAAAATCATAGATTTTATTCAATATTTATTAAATTGCCGACTAAAATATTTTTTTTCATTCTTAATTGTATATTTTTTGTAATAACCATTATTGAATATTGCCTCTGGTCTAATATGTTAATATGATTTAAAACAGTCTCTGACCGGATTTATTAATTGACGGTGTGATGAATTTATATTTCATGTATCTTGTAAATATAAACTTGTCAAGGATTTTTAGACTAAGCTTATTATTTATTCAATTAAGTATGACTTTGTGAAATTAAGCCTGTTTTTACAATGAACGAATCAATACTACGTGATTTAATGAGACTTTTTGCCATCGTTGCAAATGTGAATCAAGACCAAGTTTCGCAAAATGCAAGGCAAATTGTTGAATCCTATTTATCATTACAATTAAACAGTACATTAGTTCAAGAATACCTGGAACTTTTTGATGATTATTTGCGCAAACATCATAAAAAATCAGGAAAACCGGGCGACAAAAAAGAACGAAAAAGAACAGCACTCAACTCGGTTAAAGTACTGATGATTTGCCATGAAATTAATGAGCAATTAGAACAGGAAGAAAAAATTATTGTACTAATTCGTTTATTGGAGTTTATCCATGAAGACTATGTGGTTACCGATAAAGAGCTTGATTTTGTTAAAACCGTTGCCGATACTTTTAATATCAGTGAAAAAGAATATTTTAATCTTAAAGCATTTATCATTGATGGTATCAAACACGTTCAATCCAAACGAAATGTATTAATTGTTGATAATGGTGTAGAAACAATTGTAAAAGCTACTGATGCAACAGACGATCCTGAAAACACATATAGGCATTTAATCGATAAAAACATTCACGGACAGATTATTATTTTACATATCGAAAGCACGAACAGCTATATACTAAAATATCTTGGCGATGATACACTTTATTTAAATGCATTGAATATCATCCCCGGAAAAGCCTATATGTTTGACAATGGAGGCGTTATAAAAGGAAGAAGAATTACCCCAGTTTATTACAGTGACGTAACCGGTATTTTTATTCAAGAACCCGGTAAAGCCAAAATTGTATTTACGGCAAAAGATATTGAGTTTCGTTTTAAAAATAGTGAAAATGGGATTCAAAAATTTAGTTTTTCGGAAGAATCCGGTCATTTGATAGGAATTATGGGTGGTAGTGGAGTTGGAAAATCAACCTTGCTCAATGTATTAAATGGAAGTTATCCGTTAAAATCAGGGCAAATTACCATCAACGGTTATGATTTACATGAAGATAAGGATAAATTGGAAGGAGTTATCGGTTTTGTACCTCAGGACGATTTACTTATTGAAGAGCTAACTGTTTTTCAAAATCTATACTATAATGCAAAACTTTGTTTTGACGAAGTGAGTGAAGAACAAATCCTGAAAATTGTTGATGATATTTTGACAGATTTGGATTTAAGCGAAACCCGAGATTTAAAAGTGGGCGGACCTTTAAACAAGTTCATTAGCGGCGGACAACGAAAACGCTTAAATATTGCTTTGGAACTTATGCGTGAACCCTCTATTCTGATTGTTGATGAACCTACATCGGGCTTATCATCTCAGGATTCGGAAATTGTAATGAGCCTACTTAAAGAGCAAACACTAAAAGGAAAATTGGTTATTGTAAATATACACCAGCCTTCATCAGATATTTATAAGTTGTTTGATCGTTTACTGATTTTAGACAGAGGTGGTTTTCCGGTGTATTATGGTAACCCGATTGATGCAGTGGTCTATTTTAAAAAAGCCAGCAATCATGTAAATGCTGAGGAAAGTGAATGTATTTGCTGTGGGAATGTAAATGCTGAACAGCCCCTGCAAATACTGGAAGCTAAAATTGTTAACGAATACGGAAAACGTACCCGAACACGTAAAGTCAGCCCTAAAGAGTGGTATAAACTTTATCTTGAAAATATTGATAAAAATATAGAACTGCCTAAAATTGAGGGTAAACTGCCTTTACCTCAGAATTTTTTCAAAATTCCAAGCCGTTTTAAGCAGTTTAAAATATTCACTATCAGGAATTTACTATCTAAAATGACCAATAAACAGTATTTGCTGATTAATTTTTTGGAGGCACCTTTATTGGCACTTATTTTAGGTTTTTTTACAAAATATATTTTCGGAACACCGGATAATCCCAATCAATATTTATTTAGTGAAAATGAAAATATTCCCGCATACTTGTTTATGGGTGTAATTGTAGCACTGTTTATAGGACTAACCGTAAGTGCCGAAGAAATTATAAAAGACCGCAAAATATTAATGCGCGAATCTTTTTTGAATTTGAGTTGGATGAGCTATTTGAATTCTAAAATAGTTATACTGTTTGCACTTTCTGCCATTCAAGCTTTATCATTTGTGCTGGTTGGTAATTTGGTTTTAGAAATAAAATGGATGACTCTTAATCATTTTGCAGTATTATTTTCTACTATGGCAGCGGCAAATATGATTGGTTTAAATATTTCTTCAGCAATGAATTCAGTAGTAACTATTTATATTACCATACCGTTTATTATTGTACCCCAATTGTTATTTAGCGGGGTAATGGTTAATTTCAATAAGTTGCACAAAAGTGTTACTACCGTTAAATACACTCCGGTTATTGGAGATTTAATGCTCTCAAGATGGGCTTACGAAGCTATTGCCGTTCAGCAATTTAAAGACAATGAATACGAACGCAATTTCTTTCATGTGGACCAAGAAATAAGCAGATCTTCGTATAAAATTAATTTTTTACTTTCAGAATTGCAGTCGCGTGTTGACCGAAGTATGAAAAATATACAAAATAATACAAAACCGGAGCAACTTAAACGCGACCTTGCCCTAATAAATAACGAATTTAGAATTTTAAGTAAAGAGGTAAGCCAAGTTACATTTAAGGAATTTAACAAACTGTATCCCGATAAGTATGATTTGCAAACATCAGAAGCGGCAAGTACTTACATTAATAATTTAAAGCAGTATTATAAAAAGCGGTTAAAAAAGGCAAATCAGATTAAAGATAAAATATATGCGGATTTGCGTAACAAATTGGGTAATGATGAAGCTATTGCTAAACTAAAAGAAGATTACTACAATAAACAATTGGCTGTATTTGTTTTAAATAAAAACGATACTAAAAAAATTGTAGAAACGGAAGATCACCGGTTAATACAAATGAAAGACCCAATATTTAAAAAACCGGAAACTCAATACGGCAGAGCACAGTTTTATGCTTCGGAAAAGTATTTCTTTGGATTAAAAGTTCCAACAATGACCTTTAATTTAATTGTTATTTGGTTGAGTATTTTGTTGATGTATATTGTACTGTTATTTAACGGTTTAGCTAAACTTTTTGATTATCTATCAAGAATAAATATTTTTAATTTATCATCGGATTAAACAAAAGGCTTTAGCCAAAAATTTTGTAAAAACAGGATTTTACTTTTTGAAAATGTATGTTTGTTTGGCTGCCGAGAAACTCAGTTCTGGAGAACTGAGATACGGAGTAAGGAGAAACTCAGTTCTAGAGAACTGAGATACGGAGTAATAATGGTCTAACCCCCTTTTTAGGGTTTGCTGAAAAACGATAAATATATTGTTAATCAACATTTTATGTTTATTGTACTGTATTGAAATGCAAGGTTTTTCACTAAAATATCAGAAAAAGTATGCATTTATTTTATTAAAAGTCATAATGTTTTTTGCTGCTCAGCTTATCCTCGCTTTGTTCTGATACTTAAAAACAAGGGCAAATAAACAATAATAGCAATAAAAGAAAATAATAAGCCACCAATAGAACCTGCTGCAAAGGCAAACCAAAATACTTCATTTTGACCGGCATAAATAAACGGTACCAAACCTAATACAGTAGATATAATGGTTAAAAAAATAGGAATAATTTTATGATTGTAGGCTTTTAAATAAAAGTTAATCCCTCCATGATGTTTGCGTATCTGATTATATTCATTGATGATATAGATTCCTGCATTAACCACAATTCCAGCCAATAGGATAAAAGAAGCAAATCCGCCTTGGTCAAAATTAAAATCAAACCAATAAAAAGTCATAAAAATACCGATAAACGAAATAGGTATCATTGCCACAATAGCCAGAGGTTGTAGAAAAGATTCAAATAAAATACTGCAAATAAAATAGATGATTAAAATAATAATGAATAATAAATAGTATTGTTTCTTTTCTTTTCTGTTCCACCATCCGTATTCCGGTTCTTTACAACGATAACCTAAAGGCAGGATTTCACTAATTTGTTGTATATTTTTTTTACGTACCTTTTTATTTAATAATTCGGGACCAATAAAATTGTAGGACACCACCAAACGGTATTGTTGATTAAATTTATAGATATTATTTCCGCTTTTTTGTTTTTTAATGCTTGATAAAACCGGTGCTTTAATGTTTAAACTATCAATTCTTAGGGCTTTATTGTTTAAATTCCATACATCGAATTTACCGGCTTCATCAGATTTTAAGCCTATGGGTTGAAGTTGATTTTGATGATAAACATATCCTATGGTGCGCTTAAAAACCCTATCGGATAAATTTTGATATAAGGAAAACAATGAAATATTAAACAATGCCAATTTTTTTGTATTAAATTTCAATAAATATTCATGAACACTATTACTTTTCCAAGATACTTTTCCTGCTATTTCCACATCTTCAACCCGCTTGTTTTTCAATAAATTATTTTTTAATTTTTCTGCATAAGCATAAAGTTCATCGTAGTTATAACCTTCGAGTTGTATATGGCTGTTTTTCATTCCTGAATAAAGTGCATTACTGAAGCCTTTTCCCACACCGTAAATTCCCCAGTCCAAACCGCCAAGATTAATGGCTTTTGATGTTAAACGCTCTTTTAAATAATACGGGAATGAGCTGTTTTCATATTCCGGTTTAAAATAAATGTTAATCGATGCGTTTTGCGGACCGCTTATGCGGGTTTGATACATCTGAACTTCATCAAAGCTGCTCAAATAATTTTCCATTTGCACCATGGCTTGGTTCATTTGTTCTATTGTACAGCCTTCGGGCATTGAACCATGCACATAGAGCACTGTCCGCTGAGGATTTGAATAGTAAGCATTTTCAAAAACATAATCGGTAAAAAGGCGCAGGCTGCCCCCCAAATATTTTTCAAAACTTGGTTTTAATTGGTCTATATAAAAATCGCTACCAAAAGTTGCATTGTATATTTTAGCAAAAGTGCTTTCTTTTTCAATTTTTTCGGGCAATAAATTAAAAGGAATACCAAATGCCAGTATCAAAATTATAAAATATATCCACCGGTGTTTTTTATTAAACAAAATATATTTTCTGTAAACATTTGTGAATTTCAATATCCTGATTTTTGCATCTCTGCGATTTTTTTTCTTTTTACGTTTTAAAATAATTTTATCCATCAGGGCAGGAATAAAAAAAAGTGCTGTCAATAACGAAACCGATAAGTTAATAATAATAACCAATGCAAAATCAATAAGATTTAACTGTTGGTTTTTTGAAAGAAAAAAAATGATGCTTAATGAACCTATTGTTGTTAAAGTAGCTGCAAGAATAGAAAGAAAAGCTTTTTTATTTTTACGCCTATGATAATGATCAATCATGACGATACTATTGTCGATAATTATCCCAAAAGAAATAGTAATTCCAGCTAAAGAATAAAGATGAATTTCTAAATTTAAAAAATAATAAAAAATAAAAGCAATTAATAAATTTGCTGTCAAGCTGATAAATATCAGTAATAAATAATTAAATTGCCGACTGATAAGCAATACAAATAGTAAAAGTATAATAAGTGAAAGTGCAGCTCTAACAGCTAACTTATTGAGTTCTTTGGCGATATCTTCTGAAACATCATAAGCCAAAATTATTGAATAATCCGGCGGCAGATTTTCAATAATTTTCTGCATTGTTTTTCTCACTTTTCCGGCTAATTTAATGCTGTTAATACCTTTTTCGGGATATACAACAATATTTACGGTATTTAAACCATTAATACGAAAATAAGATTTTGGTGCTTGCTCTTGGTAACGTACTTTAGCAATATTGCCCAGATAAACAATATGCCCTTTTACTTTTTTAACGGGTATTTTATTCCATATTAATGTATCGTTGGTGAAACTTTGCAATAATACAGGTATTTGCTCTATGTTTCCCATGCTTTTATCAATACCAATACCAATAATTCGACTACCAAAAAAATCATTTACGGCTTGAATTATTTCTTGAGGCTTAATATTTAATTGTGCAATTTGTGATGAGTTATAAGTAATTTGCCATAAAAACGGATTGGCACCATAAATATTCACTTTATTTATACCTTTGATTAGGCTGAGTTTATCGGCGATATTGTTTTCGGCATATTCTTGAATAAAAAACGGGCTGGCAGCAGCATTTAAAGTATAAGAAATTAACGGGTTTTCTTCTTCATCATCATCAGCTGATTGATAAGAAATTAAAGGATAACTGACATCATCGGGCAAATCAGGATAAAGGATACGTATAAGCATTGCTGTTTCAAAACGCAAACTTTCCATATTGCTGTTTTTCTTAAAATTAATTGTAATACGTCCGTATCCTTTACCCGATACAGATTGTATATCTTCCACTCCTGAAATGGTATTAAAAGCACCTTCTAATTTGGAAGTAACTTCTTGTTCAATAATCTTTGCCGATGCATTATACCAATAGTATGATACTGTTAACTGAGGCAATGACCGGCTTGGATTTAAGCGGATATTGAGCATAGGAATAAATGCAACTCCGACGATCATTAAAGCTACAAACAGTACTATTATGGAAAAAGAGGAATACCGCATTTTTAATGGTTAACAAGCCCCTGTTGGGGTGAAATTCGAAATAAATATTTATTAAATCTAAAAATATAACTCTCTATTATTAATCATCAATTAATTGATCAAAAGCAACCGATAAATCTTGTTTGTTAATAAAATCATACAAAGTAATTTGTTGTATTTCGTAATATTTTTTCCAATAATTATATACACTGTTTATGTATTTTTCTTCGGCTTGCTGCCTTGTTTTTATTATCGTAGTAATTTTTAAAACATCTACATTTCCCAATAAAAACCTATTTTTTGTAAGTTTATACGATTCGTTGGCTAATTCACCGGCTTTTTGTGCACTTTGCACCAGTTTTGATTGCAAATTAAAATCCATAACTTTTAACAATAAATCTTGTTTAAAGTCATTAAGTTGTTGTTGTGCTTCAATATAAACTACTTCACGATTTTTCATAGCCATTTGTTTTTTTCCTTTACTGTTTCCCCAATCCATTAGCGGAATGGTAATTCCCAAAATCACAATTTGCTGACTCAAAGGGTCTTTATAGGCATCGGGTAGTTCATAAGCGTTTTGGTTTAGCCCGAAACTTGCCGTTAAATTAGCATTAAAACGGTTTTCTTTTATGGTTTTGTCTAAATC
>JAKIUH010000153.1 GCA_021647685.1 Bacteroidales bacterium | reverse complement strand
ATTTGAAAAAGTTAATTTAATATTAAACCCATTAATCAATGACTAAGATTAAATTATCACAAAAACAAGAAAGCATCGTGAACTTAAACCAAGGAGCATATTTGGTTTTAGCAAGTGCAGGTAGTGGAAAAACGAGAGTTTTAACAGAAAGAATAAAACGATTATCAGATTCTGAAGATGGCAAAATATTAGCAATTACATTTACGAATAAAGCTGCTAGTGAGATTAGAGAAAGGTTAGGAGGTTCAGAGTCAATAAATAAAAATGTATTTGTTGGTACTTTTCATAGCTTTTGTCAATCAATACTTGAATTAAGATTCAAACTTTTAGGTTACAATAAAATGCCTCATATTTTTGAAGACGATTCTGATAGATTAGAATTAATTAAACAGGCAATTAAATCGGTCCCATTTTTTAAGGAAATTTATGATGATTTAGAGCCAAAGAAGAAAAATTCATACACGTACAATGTACTACAATTCATTTCAACAGTAAAAAGAGATATCATTTCCGCTGAAGAATTAGCAGAAAGTTCTGAAAATTTAGAATATCAATATCTTTTTGAAACTTATCAAGGTATATTAAAATCTAATAATGCTATTGATTTTGATGACATTATTAGACTTGTATACGAGTTGTTTACCAACAATGAAGCTTTAGCAAATCTTTATCGTAAGGCATATTCTTTTGTTTGCATTGACGAATGTCAAGATTTAAATAAACTTCAATATTTTCTTTTGAAGGTGTTATGTGGTGATACCATAAAAAATATAATGATGGTTGGCGACCCAAATCAATCAATCTATGGTTTTAATGGCTCTACACCAACATATATGCAAAAAGATTTTGTAAAAGATTTTCAAGCTCAAGAAATTTCACTTGATGAAAACTACCGTTCATCAAAATCTGTAATTGATGCATCTAATGTGTTAATGAACTTAGAAGTTGAAGCAATAAACTATGTGATTGACGGTGTTTTTGAAATCATACCTTTTGATTCTGAAATAAATGAAGCAGAATTTGTTCTAAATAAAATTATAGAACTTACCAATCTTAAATTTCATAATGACATTGAGGGCGAGATTAGTTACGATAAAATATCAGTCTTAGCAAGAAATAAGTTTGTTTTCAAAAACATTGAAGAATTTCTAAAAAAAGAAGAAATTCCTTACTATTATAAATCAGGAAACATAGGCATAAAATTCAATTCTAAGTCAATGAAAATTTTTGATTTGTTTTACACAAGAAGAACGAAGCTTGGTATGATTCTATCATGCTTGACATAACTCTATAAAAAAGGAGTGAATAAATCCTTTTTTTTTTATTCAAAAAGGCTTTCATCTCTAATCAGCATTAAAATAGCCGCATGAGGAACAATTAGGTATTTTTCGTTATTAAACAATACTTCATGTGCGCTATTTTGCAGATAAACCGCTAAATCGCCAACTTGGGGTTGCAAAGGTACATATTTAACATTATCCGATTTATCTTTCCAAGGTTCATCATATTCCTGAATTACAGGTATCGGATAACCGGGTCCTACTTTTACCACATAGCCTGAATACAGTTTTTCTTTTTCATGAACACCCGGCGGTAAAAATAAACCCGATTTAGTCTTCTCACTAAAAGTTTTCGGCTTTATCAAAACCCTGTCTCCTACAACAATAACTTTTTCAAAATCTTTTTCAGAGATTATCAATGACATAATTGTATTTTTGCGAAAATATCAGCAAAGATAAGTCCAAATATTTTTTCCATGAAAAATAATTCGCAATATCCTTAATTATTATGTTTTTTAGCATTTTTTCTATCCTATAATCTTAATTTTATAAGATGTAATACAAATTATCTGTTTGATTTACTGATAGAACAAAAATATAGCATGTACATTGCATTAAACTTTGAGCTTCAAAATATCTTTGCATGTGTTTAAATTTTTATATATTTGTATATCCTTTTATTATAACAAAATACAAAAGATATTAATATCCTTTTATACCTTAAGGCACATAATGAATTGTTTTGCTTTGTCTTATATAAATATCTATATAAGTTATTATTTATTTTTCTTATTATTAACCTATTAAATAATTAATTATGATTTCACCAAAAAATCGCTTTTTTTTATTAGGTTTCGTTTTGGTTTTATTAGCATTTGTTTCAGGACAACAAACCCTTGACGATGTTAAAAAAGCAAGAGGACTTAATGATGCAGATGTTCTTGCCGCTGTAAAAACATTTATGCCACGTGGCGGCAGAGATGAGTATTTCACATTTGTAGGAACCGGAAACTCTGGAACTATGATTGTTTACGGTATTCCTTCAATGCGTATTTACAAATATGTTGGTGTATTTTCACCTGAACCATGGCAAGGTTATGGATTTGATGATGAAAGTTCGCTTTTGCTAAAAAAAGGTTCATTGGATAATCGAATTGAACTCTATGGTGACATGCGTTATCCTGCACTTTCAGAAAAAAATGGAGCCTACGATGGTAGATACCTGTTCTATTCTGACGGCGCCAATTCAAGAGTAGCTTTATTAGGACTCGATGATTTTGAAACAAAGCAAGTAGCAACTAACCCTCTATTTCTAAACTGCTTTCCTGGAGTGGCTGTTACTCCAAATACCGAATATGTAATTCAAACCAGTCAGTATCCAGCTCCTTTTGAAAATGATGCAGCCGACCCTGAAACCGAATTTAACAGCAAATTTAATTCAGGGATTACATTTTGGAAGTTTGAAGACCCTAAAGCAGAACAAGAAGGTCATCACATCGGAAGAATAATTAAAGAAAAGTCTTTCACCTTAGAACTTCCTCCCTATACCTTAGATTATTTTGATGCCGGAAAAAATGCAGGAGAAGGATATGTCGTTGGTGGAGCTGAAAAAGCAGGAAAACATTATGTTTATATGGTAAATTACAAAGCCATTGAAAACAGTACAGATAAAAGAATTAATGAATTTAATGTAGTATCACTTGAAACTGCTTTAAAAGCTAATGCTATAGCATTAGTAGAAATACCAAACAGAGCTGCCAAAGTAAAAGTAAGCCCTGATGGTAAATATTTTATTGCTGTTGGTGATGAAAGTTTTGTATTTGATTTTGCTAAAGCAAAAGATGCAATGAACAATAAAACTTATGCAGGAAATGCCGATGGAAACCTGCCTTTAATTGATGCAAAATCGATACAGCACAGTTCTTTAAAAATTGGTAGCGGTGTTGTTGATTTAGCATTTGATTATCGTGATAATACTGCTTACACATCAGCATTTAACGATAAAAAAATTGTAAAATGGAACTATGATAAAGGAGAAAAATTGGAAGAATTAAGCTTAACATTCAAGCCCGGACAGTTAATGACTCCACAAGGGCTCTCCGCAAATCCTCACTCTAACTATTTGACAGTAGTTGACAAAGAAGGTTTGTATGACAATATTCCAAATGTAGGACCGGTTCGTCCCAGTTTTCAACATTTAGTTGATATTTCATCTGATAAGATGAAAGATATTTATACCATGTCATTACCACAATGCAATATGTATGGTTCGGTTTCTGTACTGCGTACTACCATTAAGCCGATTATTCGCTATCCTTTGGGTACCAATTCAAGAACCGGTGAATTATCACCATTTAGAACTGTTGCAGGCTCGGAAAAAATTGAACGTGAAGGTAATCGTGTTCATATTTTCGGTACCATGATTCGTTCACACATTACTCCTGAAATTGTAGAAGTTAATGAAGGAGATATTGTTACTTTCCACTTAACCAATCTTGAACGTGCAGAAGATGAAACACATGGCTTCACAATTGATACATATGGCAAACATGGTAGTTTTGAACCGGGTAAAACTGCTTCTTTAACTTTTGTTGCAGACCGTCCAGGTGTATTCCCGTATTATTGTACAGAGTTCTGCTCCGCACTACACCTTGAAATGGAAGGTATTTTATTAGTTAAACCTAAAGGATATAAAGGCAGTGTCGAAGAAGATGTTGCTCTTACTCCTGAACAACTTGCAGAGTATAAGAAGAACTACGAAGACAAGCTCGTTGTTATCCAACAAACCGGCGATGTTATTAACGGAGTAGTAAAATGGTTAAAAGACAACCATTATGAGAAGTATCCGTATGTAGCTGCATTGGTCGAAGATGCCGTTGATCAACTAAATTATGCTGCCGGAGCAAAAGAAAAATATGAAAAATATGCTAAAGAAGAAAAATGGAAAGATGCATTCCTGTGGGCAGAACAATACTTCCAGTATCAAGTTAAAGCTGCCGATGTAGGATTACGTGCAAAAGAATTATTATCGCAAAAGATTAATAAATAAGCAGATTAATCCATTTTTAATAAAATAAATTAGTAAATTTTTAAATAAAATGAAAATGTATAAACAAAATATAACCAGTAAAGTAATACTTGCTGTCCTTATTAGTTTTTCCTTGCTATTTATTACAAGTTGCGGAAAAAAAGGAAGCACAGGAAATACTGCTGACGGCGCCCCCCGAGGCGATGATAACATGGGAGAAATTGTTAAACGCAGAGGCTTAAACTCTCAGGATGTTTTGGCTGCAGTGAAAACCTACACTACTGATAATGTTAAAGATGAATATGTTACACTAAATTCAGGCGGACAAGAAGGTAGTATGATAATGTACACGGTACCTTCCATGCGCCTACTCAAATATGTTCCAACTGCTGCAAGACAGCCCTACAACGGATATGGCTATAGTGTTGAGTCGATGAAAATGATGAAAAACGGATTTATTGACGGTGCAGAAATACTATGGGGAGACACCCACCATCCCGGATTTTCCGAAACGGATGGTGATTATAACGGAAAGTGGGCTGCTATTAACGATAAAGCCAACCCTCGTATTTTTGTAATCAGCCTAAAAGATTGGGAATTAAAACAAGTAGTACAAAATCCGATTTTCCGAAGCGATCATGGAGGATGTTTCTTTACTCCAAATTCTGAATACATCATGGAAGCGAGTCAATATCCTGCTCCTTTTGACAGAAAATACTATCCCTTAACACAAACTTCATTTGAAAAACATTGGAGAGGTGGTTTAACTTACTGGAAGTTTGATAATGAAAAAGGTAAAATTGACGAAAAAGCATCTTTTACTTTTGAATTTCCACCCTATACACAAGACTTGTCTGATGCAGGTAAAATTGCCAGTTACGGCTGGGGATTTACCAATTCTTTCTGCTCTGAAATGTATTTTGGCGGAATTGAAAAAGGTCGTCCACCGTTTGAAGCAGGATGTTCATCGAAAGATGTGGACTATTTGCATGTAACCAACTGGAAAAAAGCAGAAGAATTAATAAAAGCCGGTAAGATCAGGACTAAGAAGGTGAATGGAATGACGGTTATTCCAATAGAAGAAGCGGTTAAGAACAACTTGTTTTTCTTAATTCCCGAACCAAAATCACCGCATGGGGTGGATGTAGATCCTACCGGTGATTACATTATTGTTGCCGGTAAATTAGATTCTCATGCATGGGTATATTCTTTTGCTAAAATTATGAAAGCAATCGAAGAAAAAAATTTTGAAGGACATGATACCTATGGTATACCAATAATTGCATTAGAAACAGCTCTACACGGAAGCGTGGAAGTTGGTTTAGGCCCGCTTCACAACCAATACGATAAAGAAAAAGGAATTGTTTATACTTCTATTTATGTAGATTCAAGAGTTACAAAATGGGATTATATAAATTTAAAGGTCTTAGGACATGTTCCATCGCATTATAATATTGG
The DNA here is from genome assembly GCA_021647685.1 of Bacteroidales bacterium. Lineage (GTDB taxonomy): Bacteria > Bacteroidota > Bacteroidia > Bacteroidales > NBLH01 > NBLH01. The sequence continues at coordinate 3,838 of JAKIUH010000153.1, read as the reverse complement.
GCATCTCGTATCTGCTCATGGAGACACAAAACATCCACGTGGCAAATATTTAATTTCTTTAAATAAATTATCCATAGACCGTTTTAATCCGGTAGGTCCTTTACATCCGCAAAATCACCAATTAATTGATATTAGTGGAGATGAAATGCATATAATCTATGATATGCCTTTGCCAATGGGTGAGCCTCACTACACAGCAATGATAGATGTAAATAATTTTAATTCGGAAACTAAATATGAGGTAGGTACTGATATTTATTCCGGTAAAAAATCGCCTTATGCAACTGAAGAAGGAAACGAAAAGGTAAATGTGAACGGTAACACAGTAGAAGTTTTTGGAACCATTAATAACGGACAAGTTACTCCAAAAAACATTAGCGTTGATCAAGGACAAAAAGTAATTATCCACTTAACCAATTTGGGTCAAGAAAAAACAGATCATTATGTTTACGAAGTTGCAGCCTATGATCAAATGTATCGCTGGCGCCCGGGTGAAACAGCTACATTAGAGTTTGTTGCTGAAAAAGCAGGAACTTTCCCATTGTTGTTAGACAATGTACATTCACCTGAAAATCGGCAATTACAAGGTTATTTAGCAGTTAAGAAAAATCAAGCTGCTGAAAATGCTCGTTTACTGGCTTACTCAAAACGTGTTCAAGCAGATATGCAAATGCAAGCATTTAAACCTTCATCGATTGAAATGAAAGATCTACTTCCGGGTGAAATGGAGTTCTTAAACTACGGATGTAATGCATGCCATAAGTTTGGTGAAGACTTTAACGGACCGGACTTATTAATGGTTGATAAACGTAGAAGTGAGCAATGGTTGAAAGAATGGATACTTGATCCTGAATCACACATGAAAGATGCTGATATTGAGGCGATGCGCCAAAGATATAAATTGGCAATGCCTAACCAAAATGTTTCAGAAGAGGATGTTGTTAAGATAATTGATTATCTTAAAGCCAGGACTGAACAAGTAATGAAACAAAATCAGAAATAATTCTTTAGAATATATTCAGTTGAGTATTTGCGCTTTGCAAATAGCTCAACTGAATAATATTATTCTGACCCTCTACAAATAATACTGTTGTCTTAAATAATAATTTAAACCTTTTCATAATAAAATTTTATTTTAAGGCAACAGTTTTTTTTAACATTTGTTCAATATAATTATTTTCTCTATTTTTGAGACCTTAATCAAACCTGAACATCTTAATATATTCAGGTCTTTTAATAATATTTATCTGTAATAATTAATTTTTAAGAATTATGAAAAAAGTTTTATCGTTAATTTTAATCAGTGTGTTTTTTATTGGTTTTCTAGCTTCATGCGGTGGTGATAGCAGCTCATCAGACAACTCAGACAAAGCAAGCAGCAGCTACACACCAAATTTAGAAAACGGAAAAGCAGTTTATGACCGCTCATGCGTTGCTTGTCACATGCAAGGAGTAGCCGGAGCAGCAGCAATAACTGACAAAGCAAGATGGGAAGCAAGTGCTGCTAAAGGTCTTGACACTTTACATGCTCATGCTCTTCATGGCTTTCAAGGAGAACATGGTGTTATGTTAGAAAAAGGTTCATGTGCAGACTGTAGCGAAACGGATGTTTATGATGCAGTTGCATACATTTTAAAAGAAGCCGGTGTAGAAGCAAAATAGTGCTCTTTTCCCACAAAAACAGATGGTGGCTGCCCTAAGAAAACTTAGCAGGCAGTTGCCATTACTATCTACCTTAAATTAACCTGTTGCTTCGATAATATTACTACTAAAAATCATTTTGTACCCTAAAAAATTAAATAAAATGAATAAAAATATTCAAATATCACGTATTCTTAGTATTCTTGGAGCAGTGCTTATTATCGTAAGTATTTTTACACCAATATGGTGGGTAGCACTGCAAAGTCGCCAGTATCCCAAATCAATGTATCCCGAAGGTATTCGTATTAACTTTAAATTCACAGGAGTATATAACGGCTGTGAAGGAGTTCGTGAACGAGAAGAGTTGGCAATGGATGCAGAAGGAGCAGATTGCCTTGTGGAAATGAATGCAATTAATCATTTTATAGGGATGTATCATATTACACAAGGATTAAATAGAGATGAAAGTCGTCCCTACCCTATTTATTATGTATTTGACACAAAAAAAGATGAAAACGGAAATGAAATTTTAGATCCTGATACAGGAAAGCCCATAGAAGTAGATGTTACACCCGGATTTTTGAAATTTCTAGATAGTTTAATGCGTTTTTCACCTTATTTGCTTGGTTTTTTTGCAATTTCCGGCTTAGCTTTTGGTTTTACCTCTAAAAAATTAAATATTGTACTGGCAATAATACCCGGATTAATACCTATTTACTTTTTAGTGATGTATATTATTGGTCTTTACTGGTACGGACATAATTTAGGACTACATGGAGGCGGTGCTTTTGAAGGCATTAAACCTTTTATGCCCACAGTATTTGGCGAAGGGAAAGTAGCTCAATTTACCACTCAATCTTATCCTTATTACGGTTTCTTTATATTAATTGCTATTTTGGCAATTTATGTGTTTGCTGTTTTATATAAAAGAAAAGGACTAAATATACAAACAAATAATTAAGTATTAACGCCTTTCTGATGCGGATAACTTTTCTTTACATACTATTACTTTTTGGCAGTCTATCTATTGCCCAAAACAAATTTGGAACAAATATAAAGTTTGATACGTCTGGTATTAATAAAAGTAATCCAATTGCTTTACAATCATTAATTGATAAAGCGAAGCCCGGAGATTATATTAAGCTGGATAAAGGCTTTTATACAGGACCTGTATCTATTCGAAAAAATGGAATAACCATAGATGGTCAAGGGAAAAGTATCCTTTCAGGGATGGGAATTGCGTCTGTGGTTTATATTGAAGCAGACAGTGTTACGATAAAAAATTTAGTGATTCAAGAATCAGGTGGCTCGCACGATAAAATTGATTGTGGTGTAAAGATAAAAGGAAATTTTAACTTTGTAGAAAACTGTAGAATTAGAGAATGCCTGTTTGGTATTGATGTATTTCAGTCGGATAATAATAAGCTTTTTCATAACGAGATATCCTCATTGAGTCGCAGGAGTATAGCGCTTAAAGGAGATGCCATACGTTTCTGGTACTCAAAATACAATGTTGTTGGGAACAATTATTGGCATGGAGTGCGCGATATGGTTGTTTGGTATTCATCAGATAATCTTTTCATTCAAAATAAAGGAATCGGTAACCGGTACAGCATTCACTTTATGTATGCACACAATAACAGAATACAAGGCAATGAGTTTTATAATAATTCTGTGGGCGTTTTCTTAATGTACAGTGAAAAAACCATTATGGTGGGCAATTTAATACAAGGTTCACAAGGCGTAAGCGGAATGTGTTTGGGAATGAAAGAAACCTCATCAAACCAAATATTGAATAACCGTTTTATTTATTCGGCACAAGGCATTCATTTTGATGTAGCACCCTTTGTTCCTGAAAAAATGAATACGATTGAAGGAAATGAAATAGCATTTTGTGGTTCCGGCATGTTTTTTCATACAAATCAGGAAGGCAACCTAATTAGACGTAACTATTTTCATAATAACCTGTCGCAAGTTACAGCCGAAGGAAGAACAGCATCAAAAAACATCTGGGAATATAATTATTTTGATGATTATCAAGGATTTGATAGAAACAAAGACAATATTGGTGATACACCCTATAAATTATATACTTATGTTGAGCACCTTTGGGACTTTAATAAGTATGTAAAATTCTTTTATGGTGCTCCTATATTAGTAGTATTAGATTTTTTGGAAAGATTAGCTCCGTTTTCAG
>JAKIUH010000152.1 GCA_021647685.1 Bacteroidales bacterium | reverse complement strand
AAACAAAGCGATACATACAAAATACTATAGAAAAAATAGAACGAATTTATCAATATCAAAGTGCGTTCAGTATAAAAAATTATTTTAAAATACTGAAACACTCGCCGGGCATAGAAGAATACGCAATTTGGCAGGCATTTTTCAATATTGTAAATAAATTTCACGAAAAGGAATACTTTATTTTTGATATGCCTCCAACTGCATTGAGTTTACGTTTTTTTAGTCTTCCATCAAGTAGTTTAATATGGATAAACGAGTTGAGTAATCTGCGCAAAGCCATTCTTGAAAAAAAAGAAATCATTACAAAAATAAAATTCGGAAAAAAAGAAGTTGAAACCGATAAAGTTAATAATCAGCTCAATAAACAATATAAAGAGCATATTGCCATGCAAGCTATCCTACAGTCGGAAAATACAAAAGTAAACATTGTACTGAACCCTGATGAATTATCCTATAATGAAGCGCAAAGTATAAAAGCACAGCTTAAAGATTTAGGACTAAATGGCGTCAAGTTCATCATAAATAAAGAAACAGAAAACGTTGATTTTCAGAACTTATCTGATAATAAACTTCAAGTCCCTGTTTATAGTAAAGCATTAATCGGAATAAATGAACTACAAGAATTTATTAAAACAAGGCAATTAGCAGCTACTTTAAACCAATGTATCAAATAATTTCGTAATTTTGCATCCGCAGCAGACCGTTCTATCGCTGTTTCGCATTAAGCGGAAAAGAGGAAAGTCCGGGCAATGCAGGGCACCGCACTTCCTAACGGGAAGATCCTCGTGAGGGGATAGTAATGTAACAGAAAATAACCGCCCACTTTCGGGTGAGGTAAGGGTGAAAAGGTGAGGTAAGAGCTCACCGGTACTGCGTGTGAGCGTGGTAGCCGTACATCTTGCGGATTGAAAGATCAAATATATCCCGGTTTCGCTCTCGGGCGAGTCGGCTTGCCCGGCTGATGCAATTTGCTATCGGGAGGGGTAGATCGATAAAGCCGTAGAGTAATTTACGGCGTAGATAAATGATAGAAGTCAGTTTAAACTGATACAGAACCCGGCTTACAGGTCTGCTGCTTTTTTTATTGGATTTATGTTAAACCTTTTTATTTTCCCTTTTATCAATAGGTATTTTTGCGTATCAGCCCTGCCGGATATTCAATACCGGTAAGGAACAACCCATGAGCAGGCACTGAAAATCCGGCACTTGAACGATTTTTTGCTTCAATAATTCTCCTGAAATCATCAACCGCAAGTTTTTTTCTGCCAACATCTATTAAAGTTCCGGTTATGGCACGTACCATATTACGTAAAAAACGGTTGGCTTTGATGCGAAAAATAAGTACACTATCTTCTTTATAAAACCATTCAGCCTCATAAATTTTACATAGGTTGGTCTTTACTTGAGTTCCTGTTTTGCTGAAACTTGTAAAATCCTCATATTCAAATAATAATAAGGCAGCCTGATTCATTAGTTTAATATCTAAATCAAGGCGATAATACCACGCTAAATCGCTTAAAAAAGGATTTTTTTTGAGGCTGATACGGTACTCATAGGTACGCGATACGGCATCAAAGCGCGTATTGGCATCATTGGGTACACTGTAAATTTGATAGGCTGCTATATCATTTGGTAAAAGTTTATTGATTTTATCAATAAAACCGGCTTTATTCAATATTTCTTTTTGGGTGTCAAAATGCAACATATAAAACTCTGCGTGTACTCCTGTATCGGTTCTCCCCGCCCCTACAACATAAATGTTTTCTTGCAGTGCAATGCTTATTTTTTCGTTTACTACTGCTTGTATGCTTATGGCATTGTCTTGAATTTGCCATCCGTGGTAGGCTTTCCCGTTATAGCTGATTTGTAGAAAATATCTGTGCATAAATGCCAAAAAAATTATCTGTGTGCCGGAAACACTTATATTATTGCTCTATTGTTTTTTTGAAAATCTTTGATAAATTAGGAATGTGTTGATTAATTTATAATTGAGGTTTGTAAAGTGAAAAACGAATAATGATCACTAACCTTATCAAAAAGATAATTTAAAGGATTATTTGATATTAATTTCATTTCAATAATACTTAAATCCGGTTTATTTATTTCGTTACTTTCAAAATAGGAAGATACTTTTTCATAAAAGTCACGGAGTTCTGTATCTGATAATGTATTTACAAAATCCAACTTTTCTTTAAGCGTGTCTATTTTATTGTTGTGCAAATAATTACCTGCAGTGAATGATAAAGAGTTACCTGCTGCTCCCAGCAAAAAAATACCTTCGTTCTCGCCTACTTTTGAAGTTTCGTTATAAATATCTTCTGAATATTGTACAATATTGTGCAACATTTCAAACATAATTTTAAAAATCCTTTTTTTAAAGTCTAAACTGCCTTGTACTTGTGCATCAATAATTGAAAGCAAGTTAATTAGGTTATCCTGATCAAAAGCACCGTTGAAATTGAGTAAAATATTTTCGCGCAGTAAAGTTTTATGAAGTCTTTTAATTTTCTCGAACGAATATTTCCATTTGTCCAATTCTGTTTCTTCTGTTTTACCACTTAAAGGAATTTCAGTTCGTAAGTAGAAATACGAAAACTGATCATTTACCTCTTGAAAATCAAATAATAATTTACTTGCAGTTTTTCTGGCCATAGCAATAAGCCCCAAACCGGCTCCTCCTTTATCTGATATTTCGCCTGTAATCAATACTTCTTGATAATATTTTTTAAGTTCATCGGTAGTGAGGCTGTTTACCTTGTTAAGCATCAATTTTAAGTTATCAATATTTTTATTTTTAATTATATTGCCGGTAGTTATATAATATTTTTGGTTTTGTTTTTGCAAAACAAGGATACCCGAATCATCATCCATTTCACCGTTAACATCCTGGTGTTTGGTAATATTTTGCAGACATTCAACCATTACAAAATATATTTTCTTTTTTAATTTAGAGGTGTCTTCACTTCGTTCAAGAAAAGTTTGTGCAAGTGATAATAAATTATTGGTTATAGAGTTGGAAAATTTACCACAATATATATATTCATAATTTTGTTTATCAATACCTTGAATTAGACTGTAAGCTAATTTTAGTTGATGCTCATGTTGGTTTTTGGTTTTAGGAAATTCACTCATATCAGTTAATAGTTATTTAGTATCTCAAATATATATATATTTTTTAGTAATGACAAGTTTGTTTTAATTGTTAAGCGTGTTTTTTGTTCTCACTTTACAGTTCTCAGTCTCCAGTCTTCAGTCTCCAGTCTTCAGGCTTCAGTCTCCAAAAAGCCGGCTGCCTACTGTGGACTGTGAACTGAGGACTGTGGACTGCCCACTACCTCCTGCCGATTGCCAACTGCCTACTGCTGACTGCTTAATAATTTTTTATTTTAGAATAGGTTTATCTTTTTTATATTCAACTTTATTAACTAATTTGCCCAATTCATTATAAATTTTCCAGATACCTTCTTTTTTATCATTGATGAATTTTCCGCTTTCTTCAACCGTTCCATTTTCATGGTAAAATGTCCATTCTCCCTCTGCAAGACCGTTAATATATTCTCCTACTTGTTTTAAATTACCGTTTGGATAATACACTTTCCATAATCCGTTGTACTTATTGTCCTTGAAATTACCTTCGGAGTATAATTCACCGCTTGGATAATAGGCTTTCCAAGCTCCTGTTTTTTTATTATGAAGATAGGGTCCTGTCTCGGCTAATTGACTGTTTTCATAGTATTTATAATAGTTTCCTTCAATATTACCGTTTTTATAGACACACCGGCTCATGAGTGTACCGTTTTTGTAATACGAAAAGAAATTACCATCCAATTTACCGTTTTTATAAAAACAAAGTCTTTCTAATTGTCCGTTTTTGTAATATACCCAAAGGGTATCTTGATAATAGTTACCAATTTTTTTCCCTTTGTAATTGTATTTTCCATTGGTATAATATCGTTCCCAAAGCCCGTAAGGAATCCCCATTTTATAATTTATACGGTATTCAATATTTCCGTTGGCAAAATAGCTTATGGATATACTGTCCAAGTAATTGTTTTTATAATTATACTCATTTCTAAGCCATCCTTCTTCTGTATATTCGCTAAAAATTCCTTCTCTTTTACCGGATTTATAATTTCCATACACTTTAATTTGCCCGTTTGGATAATACTCGGCATATTCACCGTTTCGTAAACCATTTTTAAAGCTAAGCTCTGTTTTTAATTTACCGTCGGGATAATAAATATGCCAAATACTGTCTAATTTATTATTTTTGAAAATACCGGTTTGATAAATAATACCTGTTTTATAATAAAATTTATAAATACCGCTTTTAAGGGTATCTTTTCCATTAATTAAAGCATGGAATTCTTCTTTAATATTCCCATTAGGATAATACTTTTTAATCGCTTGTTTTTGGGCAAAAGTAGCTACCGGAGCAAGAAAGTATAAAAGTACGGTAAGCTTTAAAATTTGTATTTTTTTTTTCACAATAAACTATTTTTCAACTATCTGAAACAATATAAAGTTAAAAACTTTACCAAAACAAGGTTAATTAACGGTAATCACCATTTGCGTGCCTTCTAAATTGGATTGTTTTCCGTAATCCAAAATAGCAGCTAGTGCATATTTTCCCGGAGGTAATGCATCTTTGGGCATTTTTAAAATAATTTCTCTTTGCCCGTCAGGTAGCATTTTAAAATTAATGGTTTGTATAACAGTCTCTTCTGCTGTTGATAAATTATTGGCTAATAAAGTTACTTTACAATTAGTAATTTTATCGCCAATATTGTCCACTAATGCTTTAAATCTGCGAATTGAGTCTTGACCGGTAGTTATTTCTGTTATACCGGTAATTTTCATTTTATAGTTTATATTTGATTTTGGAGATTGATAAACTTGAATGACTATCTGCCCGGCAACCATCAAGCCTGTTTGTACTTTTTTGTCAGCTAAGGCTGCAGTTTGTTCAGATACACTACGGATTAATAAACTTGCCCAGCGTGTTGTATAATCATCAGCCGGGGCTTGAATGGATACAATAATTTGTTTTGTTTCATTAGGAACAAGCTTTACATGAGGAGGATTAATACTAATCCATTTTGCAAGCGAATGTTCTGTACTACCTTCGGGCATTTGAACAAGAGCACCTTCTTTATTAAACATAAAATCTTTGACTATAATATTAAAATCCTGATCAACATTAGCATGATTAATTATTGTCAATGCCATAGTTTTAGATTCTCCGGGCTCTGCAGTGAATTTCATAATTCCGGGAGATACTTCAAAATCCTGAGCTATTCCAAATGCAGGAATTTTCAGAACAATTAAAATGAATACGATGTTTTTAAATAAATTATGGATCATAGTTTTATTATTATTTATTGGATTTATATTTCTTTTACAACTCTATTTCTTCTCTTAAGCCTTAGCCTAAATCCCTGTCAGGGTTACTAACCTTAGCAGGGGCAAGATAAGATAATATAATTTAGCGCACAATGATTTCTACTCTACGGTTTTTCTTCCGTGCTTTTTCATTAGCTCCCGGAACTAACGGACGCGTATTTCCATAAGATTTAACAGTAACCCTACTTTCAGCCAGTCCATGATCTGTTAGATATCTTGCTACAGCCTTAGCCCTTCGTAAAGCAATTATTTTTTCAACCCGTTCGTTGCTTTGATCGTCCGAATACCCGGCTATTTCAATAGTTACCGTTTTATTTTTATTTAATAATTCAATGAGTCGGTCTAATTCGGGATAGGCTTCAGGATTCAGCCTTGTTTGTCTCAAATCAAAGTTTAGATAATTAATTGGGATTTGTTGTCCGGTTTTAAAGTTTTCAGCAAAATCTTCTTCTTTTTTATAAATGATGTAGGTTTTTTGTTCTTCCGGATTTTCTCCCAATTTGTTTAACATAATATCCTTATTAATATTCTGAATGGATATAACCTGTTCTATATAAAGATTCTCCACATGCTCCCAGTAACCTTTTGCAACAACCTCCATTCTGTAATGAGGTCCGGCTACATAAGAAATGCTGTAATTACCGGTAATTTTATTGGAAATGGCTCTTGATACTTCTTTATTGGTTTTGTTATCAATAATTTTAATCTCGGCTTCTACAGGTTCCAGAGATATAGCATCTCTAATTTTTCCAGTTAAGGTAGTTTTACGTATCAATTGTATATCTTCAATATCGGGTTCTTCAGTTATTTGATTGTCAAAATTAATTTTACGTTTTTTCTCATTAAAAACAAAAGTTACTTCAAACTGTTTGTAACCGTTAAATTTAACAATAAATTCCGGTTGTTGTAACTCAAAGCTTTCATAAAAAATATTATTAATTTTCACAACGTAATGGTCTGCGACCGGTGTATATATAACAAATTTACCCTGATTATCAGTTAAAGCAGAATAAGTGTTTCCTTTAGTATCCTCAGCAATAACACGGATATTTCCCAAATCAATCTTACCTAGTGCAGATAATGGGTCTCTATTTAGAATTACTTTGCCAATTATTCTGTTATTTTCCAAATAGGGAACATAAATAACTCTATCTTCATTAATTGTAAAAGGTAGTTCCAAGGTTTCTCTACTAAAATTACCGACAATATTTCCTATTAATGTAAAATTTAAAATATAGTTTCCATTAGGAATATTTTGGTATTCAATTTCACCATTGGCACCAGACAATAATTCGGTTGATACAAATTGTGCACTTGACTCCTTAATAATATTGTCAGGATCTATTTTTATAGTACTTAATACATCATTGATCCCTGGTTCATTCGCCTCTTTTATTCTATTTCCATTAATATCTCTAAAAAATACAACTTTTAAATCGTAAAACTGTATTCTGGGTTGCCTACAATTAATTTCTTTTCTGATTCCCAGTTCTAAATAACCTTGCGAATACTTATACGAGGCATTTGTCCGAGCATCTTTTAAAGTTCTTAAACTATAATTACTTAAAATATAAACAGACCAGTCTTTTGGGAAATACCATGTAAATTGTGTTTGAAGATTAGATATATTTGTATTATCAAAAAGGTTAGATTGGTAATTAGCTCTTAAACTAAGCCATAATAAATTATTTAGTAAATATTTATCCCAATAGGCTGTTAAGAAAACACGTTTTGAGAGATAAGCATTTGTATAATAATAATATTGTTCATATATCCTATAAGGACCATTTCTGTAGTACATTAAAAGACCAGAGTTACGTCCTGTAACATTGAAATAAAAATTATAAGTAAATATACTTTTATTAGGATTATTATTATAATCATATCCTTCAATTACATTAATCCTGCCAAAATCTATTTGTGGTATAAACTTTATATCTTTATACTTTAATTTGATTAATGCTTTAAAATAAGTCCTGTAATTATAAGTAGCAAATGGTTCATTTAAGCCGTTTAATGCAATAATTTGATCGGTTTTTTCAGAGATAAAGTTTAATCCGTAATAGAGTACTGTAGATTTATTATAAGAATTGGCAAGTTCTAATTTATATTCATCGTATTTCGTATATCTAACAGGTTGAAGAATTCCATTATAATAAACAGCCGGATTGTAATCTTGCTTAACATAGCTTAAATATAAATTATTTTTTTTATTAAAAATATAATTTATTAATGCATTTACATAAAACCTACCGGCAGACAAACCTGTATATTCTGGGGTGCCATAATCACTATTAATATCAATCCTAAATTTATTAAAATTTCCATTATATCTAAAACCAAACTCATAATTAATAGGTTCGTAATTAATATTTAATCTATCAGTGGTTTGACTTCCACCTCCTCGTATACTTATACTGTGATTTTTAGAAATTTTAAAACGTGTTGTAAAAGTGGCAATTTGACTGTTCCTTAATAATGAGTCAAAATTCATTTCAGCATAACCCAAATTAAAGAAGAGTTTGTTTTTTGTTTTAAATCCAAGACTGCCTCCATAAAAGTCTGAATGCGAATAAGTATTCATTATGTAAAAGCCTGATGTCGATATATTTTTGAAATTAATTTCAGTACTGACTCCTGTTCCAAAATATCTTTGTCTAAGTTTACTGTAAATAGTTCCTAAACGTATATCGAAAACATCATTTTCCAGACCAAGGTAATATATAGATGAAGTTTTATATAAATCGTTTATTAAAACATTACTACTCCATGTTGCCGGGCGTAAATAATAGTACAATGTTAGCTTATTTTTGAATAAAATATTTCCTTTTGCCCAAAATGAAATACTGAGTACATACAAAAGGGCTACAAACACAAAACTCATTCCCACTTTTAAAGAAGTGGCATCGCTAATAAAGCCAATTAAAACCTGAACAACAGCCCCTCCCATAATACCCGACATTAAGATTCCTGCAAAAGCACCGTGATGCTCTTTAACAGAGTTTAAAGCCAATGAAATTATTACAGGATACATGACCGATAAGAAAAAGCCACTCCATTGAAATCCGTATAAAGACATTTGTGCTGAACCAAAAAGACCTAAACTAAAACTTATTATTGCCAAAATTTTAAAAATCCGCAACACCAATTTACTATCTAATAGTTTTAACAAAACCAATCCTATTACACTTCCAAGGGTCATTAAACCCCAAAAATTTGCTACGGCAGAAGCCCCAACTGTTTCAAAATCATAGCCATGATAAACTTGTAAAAATTTTGACATCCAATAAGAAATACCTTGTTCTAAACCTACATAAGCAAAAATACCCAAGAAAAATAACACAACTGTTCTGCTTTTAAACAATTCAAAATAGTTGTCTTTACTGCCTACTTTTTCATCTTCCTTTAAGTCCATTTTAGGAAATTTAATATTTAAAATCACAAAAACCATAATTAAACTCGTCGCCGAAAATAAGATATAAAGCGCCAACCATGACATATTTTCGGGTACCAAATTTGTTAATATTTTTGATAAGCCCTTTTTGTTTTGAGAAGCACCATCTGCTACAAGCCAAGTATAGACTAAAGGGCTTGCAAAAGAAGCCGCCCCAAAAAACAATTGCGCTAAAACCGAATTAAAGGCATAATGTTCTTCGCCTCCAGAGACTCTTAAAAGCGGATTGATAACCACCTGTAACATGGCCATTCCACTTCCAATAGCAAATAATGAGATTAAAAACATAACAAAACTGGGAAAGAATGTAAACAACAACGAACCCAAAAACGCTAATAAAAAAGCGATTGAAAGTACTTTTTTTTCACCATGTTTTTCTAACATAAACCCTGCAGGAATTGACATCACGCCATAAGCAATAAAAAAGGCAAAAGGCAAAAGACCAGCCATAGTTTCGGTAAGCTCAAAACTTTTTGAAACACTGGGATTAAGTGCTCCAAGTATATTTGTAAGAAAAGAAATGACAAAAAATATAATCAGAATTAAAAATACCAGACCGTAATTGCGTTTCATAGACTTATTTATTTATCTCCCTCCAAGAGAGCAAAAGAGGGCTAAATATACATTTTTTTATAATACTCTTGGTAAGCACCCGATGTAACACTGTTGAGCCAATCGGTGTTTTCTCAGTACCAATCATTTGTTTTTTACAGGCCTTCTTCAAAAGTTACCGAAGGTTTCCATCCCACGTCTTT
>JAKIUH010000151.1 GCA_021647685.1 Bacteroidales bacterium | reverse complement strand
AAAACAATATTGGTTTACAGTAAAAACAGGTTTACCGACAAACAAAATAAGATTAGTGTTTGAAGACAGCAAAAAAAATATATGGGTAGCCAGCCGTACAAAAGGAATTTTTAAAATAAATAAAGATGGTTCTACCACGAATTTAATGGGTAAAGAGATAATCCTCCGTGAAAAAACAGAATTGCACTTCTGAAATTTTCAAATTTTCTATATCCTCTACCCGCAATTTTAATTTCTTGAATTTTCCCGTTTAATCTTTCAGCCATAGCGTTATTAAATGTTGATAATAATGCACTTACTATCCCATTTAAATGATTTTTAAACATATTCACTACTTTGGTTATTTCTTTTATTTGTTTATTAACAGCATTACTCATCCACTTAGAAAATAAATGAAATGCGTCATTTATTTTTGTTTCTGTGTTAAAGAGACTTTTAAAATTCTCTCTTACTTCCCAAGCTCTACTTACTTGATAGTTAGCTTTTCTTATAGCGTCAAATTTTATTTTTTGTTTTTCAGTTAAGTTTTCAGGATTTTTAAGTAATATATAACGGCTGTTCTTTAATTCATCATTCATTTTTACTTCCCTTCTTCTTACCTTATCAATAGCTTCATTCAAATATTTGATTAAATGAAACTTATCATGAACTATTTCAGCATTTGGTAATTTCTTTTTCGCTACAGATATATATGCTTTCCACATATCCATACTTATGGTTTTTAACGTTTTTTGCTGTTTACTTGTTAAAGATTTATCTAATAATTTTTCTGTTGACTTAACGCTTCTACCTTCTTCTATATCTATCACACACCCACTACGTGGGTGACTTAATACACTAACATATTTATGACCTTTTTTAAACGATTTCTCATCTATGCTTAGGTGTTCAAATTCCAATTCTGATAAATTTCTCCTTGATAATCCCCTTTGAGTACTTAAATGAATGATTCTGTTTATTATGTTAAAACCACAACGCATAAGTTCTGATGTTTTACTCTGGTTTTTAGTAGCTAACAACAAATCTATTACGGCATGTTCAAATAAATAAGTATGCCGCTCATGTTTTGATGCCCATGGTGGTATAATAGTTACAACCTTACCTTCCTTATTCTTTATTCTTGGTAATCTGCAAGAAATATATGTCTTAAATTGCATGGTATCCAAATGCCTCCAAGTTCGATTTGGTGCATGGTCATATATGGGACATAAATCAAAGGTTTGCGGGCATTCTGCTTGACTACCTATAAAAGATATTTCTATGGTAATTTCTTCTTTTTTATAATCAGCTAAGACTTCTTTTACTTGCCAATTATCATCTAATTTGAGTAATAAATCGAAAAATTGATGTGTAAACATTTCCTATTTTTTTTGCTAATTTATAAATTTCCATTAAATTCGTGGTAGAACCAAAAAATTATGCCAAACGTATATTATCAAACATCAATGCAATTAGTTTTTGCCGTAAAACACCGCAAGGCATTAATCCATGATGATTTTCGTGAAACATTACATAAATACATTGGGGGGATATTAAAAAACAATAAACACAAACCCTTGGCAATAAATTCAATGCCCGACCACATCCATATTTTTTTCGGAATGCACCCTTGCGATATTCCGTCATTGGTACGTGATTTAAAATCAGACACATCAACATTTATAAATCAACAAAAATTATCAAAATTTCCATTTCATTGGCAAAATGGCTATGGATTGTTCTCATACACCATGTCCCATCGTTCAAAGGTTATAAAATGCATTGAAAATCAGCAAAAACATCATAAAAAGCAAAGCTTTAAAGATGAGTATTTAAAAATCCTCAAAAAATTCGATATTGAATTTAAACAAGAATATTTATTTGATTTTTTTGAATAAATTTATAAACAAAATAAATTTGCCCTCAATGAGGGCATAATACATATTATTAATCAATTTGGCTATCGTTATATCAGCTCTATGAGCTACAACAACAAATTAACACAGCCCTCGTTAGAGGGCACATATCGATAGCAAAAATATTGCATCAATCAACATTGCCCTCGTTAGAGGGCATATATTGGTGCTTGTAAGCATTAAATTTTCGTAATTAACAATCATCAAAAAAAAGGCAATTAATAATCGGAATATTTGCCCTTTACAAGGGCATAAAAATATTTTTATTCGTTTTGTTATCGTTATATCAGCTCTATGAGCTGCAAAAAAAACGATATTATAAAGCCCTCGTAAGAGGGCACATATCGATAAAAATTGCCCTCGTTAGAGGGCATATAACGATTACAACATTAATTATAATCGAAAAATATTTGCCTCAACAAGGGCATTGTTCATATTTGTTTGTCTTTTCTTTAATAAAAAAATGTATAAAAAATTTAATCTTTTCTTAGAAAAATGTATATTTGTCTTTAATCAATGTAAAATGTTTTAGTTATGGCTAAAATTCTGGTTATTGACGATGAAAAACCTATTCGTGATACTCTAAAAGAAATTTTGGAATATGAAGACCATAAAGTAGAGACTGCTACCGATGGATATGAAGGCTTGGAAAAGGCTAAGGGTGCTCATTATGATATTGTACTATGCGATATTAAAATGCCCAATATGGATGGTATTGAGGTATTGGAAAAACTTATGGAAAATAATCCTGATACACCGGTAATTATGATATCCGGTCATGGAAGTATTGAAACCGCCGTAGAAGCTTTGAAAAAAGGTGCTTATGATTTTATTGAAAAACCTCTTGAATTAAATCGTTTGTTGGTAACTATACGCAATGCCTTAGAGCGAAAGGACTTGGTTGTAGAAACTAAGAAATTAAAACGCAAAGTAAGTAAAACCTATGAAATGGTAGGCGAATCAGAGGCCATTACGAAGATTAAAGAAATGATAGACCGTGTGGCACCTACTGATGCTCGTGTTTTAATTACTGGAAATAACGGTACCGGAAAAGAGTTGGTTGCACGCTGGTTACACGAAAAAAGTCAAAGAGCAGGGCATCCTTTTATTGAAGTAAACTGTGCCGCAATTCCTTCTGAACTGATAGAAAGTGAGTTATTCGGTCATGAAAAAGGAGCTTTTACATCTGCCCATAAGCAACGAAAAGGGAAATTTGAATTAGCCAACGGCGGTACTATCTTTCTTGATGAAATTGGTGATATGAGCCTTTCGGCGCAGGCAAAAGTTTTAAGGGCTTTGCAAGAAAACCGTATTACGCGTGTAGGAAGTGATAAGTCGGTTAAAGTTGATGTGCGTATTATTGCAGCCACAAATAAAGATTTAAAACAAGAAATTGAAAAAAATAATTTCAGAGAAGATTTATATCACCGTTTAAGTGTTATTTTAATACATGTTCCTGCACTAAATGACCGTATTGAAGATATACCTTTATTGGCTGAACATTTTATGAATTTGATAACCGAAGATTATGGCATGCCCAAAAAAGAAATTACCGATGATGCCGTTAAGGAACTTCAAAAATTAAAATGGACAGGAAATATCCGTGAATTTAGAAATGTATTGGAGCGCCTAATAATTCTTTGCGAAGATAAGATAACAGCAGCCGATGTAAAGGCTTTTGCGCAGCCAATCAGCAAATAAAAAAGTATGCGTACAGAAAAAGACTTTTTGGGTGAACAACGAATACCGGATACTGCGCTTTATGGCATTCACTCAGTACGTGCCAATGTGAATTTTCCGTATAAATTTTCTTTTTCACTGAATTGGTATAAGGCTGTTGGTGTTACAAAACTTGCTGTTTATCGTAGCTACCGTAAATATAAACAAGCGGCATTAAAAAAATATCCCGATAAGGGAAAGAAAATAAATTTTATTAATGATGAAATTCTTAATTTATTGATAGAAACAGCCAATGAGGTTTCAGAAGGAAATTATTTTGAGCATTTTATTGTTCCGGCTATTCAAGGCGGGGCAGGTACAAGTATTAATTTGAATGTAAATGAAATAATTGCTAATGCATCTCTGGTAAAGATGGGAAAACAACCGGGCGATTATTCCGTGATTGACCCATTTGAGCATGCAAATATCTTTCAATCTACCAATGATGTAGTTCCTACTTCGTTAAAACTGACTGTTTTAAGATTACTGCTCGGTTTAGAAGATGAAATTAATAATTTACGTAGTAAAATTGAATTTTTAGAAAAAGAAAATCAAACAAGTTTGCGTATAGCTTATACTCAAATGCAGGAAGCCGTTCCTTCGTCATACGGGAGATTGTTTAGCGGTTATAGTGAAGCTTTATCGCGTGACTGGTGGAGAATATCAAAGTGTTTTGAACGGATAAAACAAGTAAATCTTGGAGGAACTGCTATTGGCAGTGGTATTACTGCTGCTCGTTTTTATATAATGGAAGTTGTTCAGGAATTGCAGAGGCTTACTAAATTACCAATAACACGTGCTGAGAACTTGGAAGATAATACGGCAAATTTAGATACTTATGTTGAAATTCTTGGAGTTTTAAAGGCTCATGCTGTTAATTTAGAAAAATTTGCCAATGATTTACGTTTATTATCCTCAGATTTATTGATTGATAAAGATATTTGTATTCCTATGCGACAAACCGGCAGTTCAATTATGCCGGGTAAAGTAAATCCGGTGATTTCTGAATATATAATTAGTATTGCTCATAAAATTTATGCAAATGACCAACTAATAAGTTCATTGTCCGGGCAAGGAATTTTGGATTTGAATCCCTATCTGCCGGCAATCGGTCATGCTTTGATTGAGAGTTTAGAATTACTTATTGCTGCTAATCAGAGCTTTAATCATAATTTAATATCAGGCATTTCGGTAAATATTAATGCTGCTGCCCAGAAATTATACAGAAGCCCTGCTATAGTTACCGCCTTATTGCCATATATTGGCTATAATAAATCGGCATTACTTGCAAAAATGATGAAAAAACAAGCCATTGATGTATTTGCTGCCAATAAGCAAATTCAATTAATTAGTGATGAAAAATTAAAATCAATATTAAGTATTGATAATTTACTTAAAACCGGCTTTATTTTAAATGATTTGATAAAATAGCTTTTAAGTTTTTTTTCGTATCTGTGATTAATTAAATATCTATAATGAAAAAATTAATTATTCTTGGTGCTGGTCGTGTGGGTTCGGCAATTGCAATTGATTTAAATAAAAATTACCACGTAACATCTGTTGATTATAGTGAATCGGCTTTAAAACTATTAGAAAAATTTGGAGTTGCAACCCATAATGTCGATTTATCATTTTCCGAAAATATCACTTCCGTTATTAAAGATTGTGATTTAGTAATTAGTGCTGTACCGGGATATATGGGGTATGAAACCTTAAAAACAATCATTGAACAAGGAAAAGATGTGGTGGATATTGCTTTTTTTCCTGAAAATCCTTTTGATTTAGATAAGTTAGCTAAGGAAAAAGAAGTTACTGCGGTTATAGATGCTGGAGTAGCTCCCGGTATGGGAAATATAATTTTAGGCTATCATAATGCGAAAATGAAGATAGCAAAATATGAGTGTTTGGTTGGTGGTCTGCCCGTAGTTCGCGAATGGCCTTATGAATATAAAGCGGTATTTTCACCTATTGATGTAATTGAGGAGTATATCCGACCGGCGCGTTATGTTCAAAACGGACAAATAGTTATTCGTGAAGCTTTATCCGATGCTGAATTAATTCATTTTGACGGTGTTGGTACACTTGAAAGCTGGAACTCTGATGGTTTGCGCACATTGATTGATACTATGGATATTCCTGATATGATTGAAAAAACACTCCGGTATCCGGGCACTATTGAATATCTTAGAGTTTTGCGTGATACAGGATTTTTTTCATATAACGAGATTGAAGTCAATGGACAAAAAATCCGTCCTATTGATTTAACATCAAAATTACTTTTCCCTAAATGGCAATTAAAAGAAGGAGAGGAAGATTTTACGGTTATGCGTATTATTATTGAAGGCGTTGAAAACGGACAAAATAAGATTTACAGGTATGATTTATTTGATAAATATGACCACAAGAGCAAAACAATATCAATGGCGCGTACAACCGGATATACTTGTACAGCAGTTGCCAATCTTTTATTAAATAGCATGTTCAAACACCCGGGAATTAATCCGCCTGAATATCTTGGAGAAAAAGAAGAAAATTTTAACTTTATTTTAAATTATTTGGCAGAAAGAAATGTAAACTATTCTATATCGGTTAAATAGTGATTTTTTATTGGGGAATCTTTTAATACAGGTAACTTTTATGCAATTAAATAAAAAATTAATTTTTACATACTTTGCCATGTTTTTGGCAATGTTGTTTTGGGGGCTTTCATTTATTTGGTCAAAAATTTTATTGGAATTTTATCAACCAATAACAATTATTACACTTCGTTTAGTTTTATCAAGTATTTTTCTATTTTCTATCGGATATTTATTTAAACGTCTTAAACCAATAAAAAAATCAGATAGGGGGAAGTTAGTATTACTTTCATTTTTTCAGCCCTTTTTATACTTTATTGGTGAAACTATAGGTTTAAAGTATGTTAGTTCTACTACAGCATCTGTGTTAATAGCTACCATTCCACTTTTTACTCCAATTGCTGCTTATTATTACTTAAAAGAGAAATTTACAAAGTTAAATGTATTGGGTATTTTAGTATCTGTGATTGGGGTGGTTTTCGTATTGTTTAATGATGATTTTTCATTATCAGCTAGCACAAAAGGTATTTTATTAATGGCTTTGGCTGTATTTTCTGCAGTCGCATATTCTGTTTTAACTGTTGATTTAGCAAATAGGTATGATGTTTTTAATCTAATTACTTATCAAAATTTAATTGGATTAATCTTTTTTCTACCGGTATTCTTTTATTTCGATTATGAAAATTTTATTCAGGTTCAATTTACTTGGGCAATTGCTAAACCATTATTTGCTTTGGCAATATTTGCTTCTTCCATGGCGTTTATGTTATTTATATACGGGATTCAGGTGCTGGGAATAACAAAAGCAAATACTATTTCAAACATAATTCCTGTTTTTACGGCAATATTTGCATGGTATGTTTTGGGCGAACGTCTAAATTGGATTAATATAATCGGAATTTTTGTGGTGCTTTCCGGTTTATTTTTATCCCAATTAAATAAAGCAGTACATTTAAAAAATATTATTATCTTTTGGAAAAATTATAAAAACGGGAAGTAATTGTATCGATTATTGAACATATTGTTTTTTTTATTGCTGTTTTTCTCTTTGAATGCTCAAATAGGAGGAACTTATACTTATTCTTTTTTAGAGATTACTAATTCTGCACGTCTTGCGGCTTTAGGAGGTAAAAATATTTCAATCCCTACTACCGATTTAAACCTCGTATATGATAATCCTGCAATGCTTGATACGGGAATGTCTCAACAACTGGTACTTAATTATTTGAACTACTTTGCCGGAATTAATTACGGGTATGTCGCTTATGCCAATAAGTTTGAGAAAGCAGGTATGTTTGCAGCCGGATTGAACTATATTAACTACGGAAAATTTATAAAAGCAGACGAAACCGGCAAAATTACCGGTGAATTTTCTGCATTTGAGCTGGCAATGAATATATTTTGGTCAAAAGTATTGATTGATAGTACGTTCTCTGTGGGGATAAATTTAAAACCCATTTATTCACAGATGGAAACATACAGCTCTTTTGGTTTGGCTCTTGATGCAGGTTTACAGTACCGTAATAAAAAAGGTTTAAGTGCCGGTTTAGTCATTCGAAATTTTGGAACTCAGTTAAAGCCTTACACACAAGGGAATTATGAAAAAATCCCTTTAAATATTCAGTTAGGAATAAGTCAAAAATTAGCACATGCCCCTTTTCGTTTTTCTGTATTATATAATTACATTAATCAATGGGACTTAAGCTATAATAAAGCCGATAATATTGCCTATTCAGCTGTTGCACCCACCAAAACAGAACTTGAGGCGTTTAAAATTAGCACAGTAGATAATTTTTTCAGACATTTTATTTATGGGCTTGAATTTGTTCCTTCCAGAAACTTTAATCTCCTTTTTGGATATAATCACCAGCGAAGAAAAGAGTTGATGATTGTTGAGAAACCCGGATTAGTAGGTTTTTCGTGGGGTTTTTATATAAATATTAAGAAAATTAAAATTAGTTTTGGGCAAGCATTTTATCATCTTGCCGGAGCATCAAATCATTTTTCGGTAAATTATAATTTGGGAAGTACTTACCAAAAAAAATAACTGAAAAAAAACGTGTAAACAAAGTTTACACGTTTTTTTATATAAATCATCTAATACTTAATCTTCTTCTTGTTCAGCGGCGTAAGCTTTCAATAATTGGTCTTGAATATCATGCGATACAGGACTGTATTCAGCAAATTTCATAGTAAAAGTAGCTCTACCGTTAGTCAATGAACTTAAAGCAGTTGAATATTTAGCCATTTCAGCCAAAGGTACTTTTGCCATAATTTTTTCAAAACCTTTCTCGCTGCTCATTCCTGAAATTATAGCCCTACGACCTTGTAAATCACTCATTACATCACCCATTCTGTCCGAAGGAACCAATACTTCAACATCATAAATAGGCTCTAATATTTTAGGTCCTGCATTTCTAAATGCTTCTGAGAAAGCTTTTGCACCGGCAAGTTTAAACGAAATTTCATTTGAATCAACAGGGTGCATCTTACCATCGTAAACACTCACCCTAATATCTCGAGCATAAGAGCCGGTCAATGGACCTTCTTCCATTTTCTCCATAATTCCTTTTAATATAGCAGGCATAAAACGTGAATCAATAACACCACCTACAATACAGTTGTAAAAAACAAGCTTACCACCCCAATCAAGTGCAATTTCTTCTTTACCGCGAACATTTATTTTTAATTCTTTATCACCAAATTTATACATAGTCGGGTCTTCCATGCCTTCTTCATAAGGTTCAATTACCAAATGAACCTCACCAAATTGTCCGGCACCTCCCGATTGTTTTTTATGACGATAATCAGCTTGGGCAGCTTTTGTAATTGTTTCACGATAAGGTATTTTGGGTGCAATAAATTCAGTTTCTACTTTATGAATATTGTCTAAGTGCCATTTCACCATATTCAAATGAAACTCACCTTGTCCATGTAAAATTAATTGCTTAAGTTCTTTGGAGTATTCTAAGATAACAGTTGGGTCTTCTTCTTGAATACGATGCAATACTTCACCAAGTTTTTCATCGTCCGATTCACTTTTTGCTTTAATAGCTATTCTAAATTTAGGGTCAGGGAATTTCATTTCCGGAAAATACCAATCTTGCCCTTTCTCATTAAGTGTATGATTTGTTTTAGTTTCTTTCAGCTTTACAGTAGCACCGATATCGCCGGCAACTAATTTCTCAACTTTTGTGCGGTTTTTCCCTGCAACTACAAATAATTGCGATAAACGTTCTTTTGCTTGTTTGTTCGTATTAATTAAGTCCATTCCTTCTTCCACAGTCCCCGACATAACCTTAAAGTACAACACCTCACCCAAATGTGGTTCAATAGTATTCTTAAATACAAATAAAGAAGTTGGTCCGTTGGCATCGCATTTCACTTCATTGCCTTCATTATTAAGTGGAGCAGGCATTTGGTCTGGAGTAGGGGCTACATTACCCAAAAATTCCATTAAACGGCGAACTCCCATATTCTTTT
>JAKIUH010000150.1 GCA_021647685.1 Bacteroidales bacterium | reverse complement strand
TATTGCAGCGTCAAGCGAATCTGCATTCATTTCCAAGCTTTGCTCTTTTACAGGAACATTTCCTTTTTCAACATACTCTCTAATTTCTTTATCCCCACCTGAATTACAAGCACTTAAACCCAGAATTGAGCCTAGCAATAGTATTCCGATTTTTTTCATAACTACTCCTTTTTAAAGTTAAACATTAAATTCCGGATGCCTTTATTCAAGTTCTATTCCAAGCCAAAAAACAAGACAATTTGACATGAAATCATAAAAAAACAAAGACAATTTGACACATATAAATAAGAAAGGGCTGCCATTACAGCACCCCTTTACCTAACTAATCTAAACTTATTTAACTTATTGCACTAATACCTTTTTCTTTTTCTGTATTTTGTATGTAATAAATGATGAGATTTTTCACCCAGGGGTTTTTGAAGAAAATCTTCATAAATTTTGATAATTTCCGGATTTTCATGAGACATACGTATGGGTTTATTCATATCCTCATCGTAAATTGCTTTAATTCGTTTTTTGCGAATTTCGTCATTTGTTGGAATGGGTTGTCCTCCACCACCGATACAACCACCGGGACATGCCATAATTTCAATAAAATGATAAGGTGATTCTCCGGCAACAATTTGGTCCATTATCTGACGGGCATTAATTAAGCCGTGTGCAATAGCAAATTTTGCTTCTACGCCTTCAAGGAAACTATATTCCGGCAAGCAGTTTTCAAATTTAACAGATGTTTCTTTAATTCCTTTCAGTCCACGAACAGGTGTAATATTCAAATTATCAAAAGGAACCGGTCGTCCTGTGATTACAAAATAAGCAGTTCTTAAAGCCGCTTCCATAACCCCACCGGTAGCACCAAAGATAACCCCTGCGCCGGATGATTCGCCCATGATACTATCAAAATTACTGTCTTCAAGTTCAAGAAAATTAATTCCCGATTGTTTAATCATATGCCCGATTTCACGGGTAGTAAGTCCTGCATCTACATCATGATAACCACTGTCGCGCATTTCGGGGCGATTGGCTTCGTATTTTTTAGCCGCACAGGGCATTCCTGCCACACTAATAATTTTTGAAGGATCAATTCCTTTTTTCTCTGCATAGTAGGTTTTGGTAAGTGCTCCAAACATTTGTTGTGGAGATTTACATGATGATAAATGTGCTAAATGTTCAGGATACATATGTTCAATAAATTTCACCCAACCGGGCGAACATGATGTTATCATAGGTAATGCAACATCCTTTTTATGCACCAATGCATCTTTTAATCGCTGCAACAGCTCATTGGCTTCTTCTATGATGGTCAAATCCGCACTAAAATCGGTATCCAAAACAGAATCGAATCCCATTTTTTTCAAAGCAGTAACCATTTTACCGGTAACACGTGTTCCAACAGGAAATCCTAACATCTCGCCAAGAGCAACACGAACAGAAGGTGCGGTATTAATTACTACGTGTTTTTCAGGGTCATCAATTGCTTCCCAAATTTCATCGTAATAACGACGCTCTGTAAGTGCACCGGTCGGGCAGTGTGTAATACATTGTCCGCAGTTAGTACAAACAATTTCATTCATGGGCAAATGCATGAATGTTGAAATTTTCATGTCTCTGCCTCGTTCTGTTACTGCCAAAGCATTTACGTGTTGTAATTCGGCACAAGTTCTGACACATCGCTGGCAGCGGATACATTTGCTGTCGTCTTTTTCAATCGACCATGAAGATTTATCTATTTCCAAGTCTTCTTTTAAAACACTCAGATAGATATTATTATCCACGTTGTACTCGGCAGCTAAATCTTGCAGCTCACAGTTTGTGCTCCGGTAACAAGTAGTACACTGTGTATTGTGTTCAGAAACCAATAAAGCCATCAAGTCTTTGCGTGCACGGCGCACTTTGGGCGTTGAAGTTTTAATAACCATGCCTTCTTCGGCAGGAGTTGCACAGGATGGAGTTAATGTGTTCCGTCCTTCCTGTTCTACCACACACACTCTGCAATTACCCGCAACACACAAATCTTCGTGATGACAAAGGGTTGGAATTCTGATATTTACTTTTTTCGCAGCATCAAGTATTGATTGCCCTTTCTCAATCTGAACATCAATGCCGTCTATATTTAATTTTACTAGTTCTGCCATGATTTTTAATTTAAATTTTGAAAACTTTTTATTAGCTATGCTAATAAATCATTTCTTCTCTGAAATTTTTCACAATTGAAGAAAATGAATTAGTAACCGATTGTCCTAAGCCGCATTTAGATGTCAGACGCATAGTTTCTGACAGTTTTACTAATTGATCCAAATACTCAGGTGGTTTTTTTCCTGATTTTACCGCTTCAATTCCTTTAAGCAACTGTTGCGTTCCAATTCTGCAAGGAGTACATTGCCCGCAAGATTCTTCGGAAAAGAAATCCAAATAATTATGCAATACATTGTACATGGAGCGTGTGCTGTTAAAAATCATTGTAGAGCCTCCTGTTGTATTCCCTTCACCAATGATGGTTGTTTTGAATTTTTTTCTTGGAATACAAAATCCGGCAACACCACCAACTTGAACGGCTTTTGTATCTCCATCGCCAAATTCATTAGCAAAATCTTCCAAACTCATTCCCAATTCCAATTCATGAACCCCTTCTTTTGGCGAATCACCCGAAATTGAAAATAATTTAGAACCGTGTTGATCATCAGTCCCAAATTTTTTATATTCGTTTGCACCAATGCGGCAAACCATAGTTGCAGATGCAAAAGTTTCTACATTGTTAACCACAGTAGGTTTTCCAAGATAACCTGATTGGATTGGATAAGGCGGTTTATTTCTTGGTTCTCCGCGCTTACCTTCCATAGACTCTATTAAAGCGGTTTCTTCACCACATACATAAGCACCTGCCCCCAAGAAAATCTCAATTTTAAAATCCAAGCCTATTTCGGCAGCGTGCTTGTGATACAAATCCAACTCTTTTTCAATATCCTGAATAAGATACCGGTATTCTCTGCGCAAATAAATATACCCTTTTGTTGCGCCTATTACCCAAGCACAAATAGCCATTCCTGAAATTACTTTTCGCGGCACTTCCACCAGAAGTTTACGGTCTTTAAAGGTTCCCGGTTCACCTTCGTCAGCATTACAAATTACATATTTTTGATCGCTTTGCTGTTGTTTGGCAAATTTCCACTTTAATCCGGTGGGGAAACCGGCACCGCCACGTCCTCTAAGTCCTGAATCAATAAGCTCCTGTACCACTTCATCTTTAGGGCGTCTCATTGTATTTTTCAATATTTCGTAAGGCGCTACTGAATAAGGACTAAATATTACATCTACTTTTCTTAATTTATTATTTGACATATCCGTTTCTCCTTATTTTTTAATATTTATTTCTAATGTATTCACCTAAAATCTTACGTACTTTGGCAGCTGTAAGCTTTGTATAATATTCTTCATTAATCAGCATAGCAGGACCTTGATCGCACAAGCCCAAACAATTGGTTTCCAGTAAAGAAAAGCGCTTCCCTTCGGTAGTTTCACCTACTTTTATTTTTAGCATATCTTCAAGGGTTTTAATGATGTCTGATTTACCTTTCATTTCACAAGTAATGGATTTGCATACCCTGATTTTGTATTTACCATCTGCCTTGGTATCTAAAAAGGAATAGAACGAAGCGGTTCCGTAAATCTCAGCAGCAGATAAATCTAACTGCTTAGCTACTTCAAGCATAGCCTCTTTTGATAAATAGTTTCTTTCAAGATGTATCCCTTGAAGAATGGGCAATAAACTTTTACGTTCTCTACCGTATTTATCGACTAATTCGTTTACAAGTTCTTTAACTTCAGCCATATCGAAAAGTTTTTTATGAATACTTTAAATTTCTATGTAAATTTATGAAATACATAGTACGATAACCATGACTTTTATTAGCTTAAAACATGATTTTTATCATCATTTATAAAACATGCAAAATAAAAGCATAAACAAACTGATATTCAACATATTACACAAGAACAACATTATTCAGCCCTGTTTATTATGCTGATTTTCTGCCCAAAAGCATATAGAAACAATTTAAGGTAGCGCTTTGATCGAAAAATTTCACGATTTTTTCTCGAAATTTATTCGGCTAATCAGAATATTTGATATTTTTATGTTTTATTTACCAAATTCGATTTTTACATTAGACAAAAACTGCATTCATGCTAAAAAAAATTATTTGGGGATTATTATTGGTTTTATTTGTACGGGACTATTGCAGTTTAAAAGCGCAAGAACAAGCTGTATCTGAGGATACAATTACCATAGAGCAACTTCAAAAACAATATCTTGAAAACCGGCAAATAAACCCGATGCTTGCAACAGAATATGCAGCCCAGGCACTGCAATTGGCAACAGAACTAAAAGATAGTGTTCAAATGGCTGTTTCTTTAAATTACTTGGGTGATTGCTATTTCAACCGAAAAGCTTATTCAATGGCTTTGGACTATTATTTTAAAGCTTACCGCATATTTCAACATTTTAAAGAGCAAAAACATATTGCTTTTTCACTTATTGATATCGGAAACATCTATTTTGAACAGAATTTAAGCAGTATTGCAAAAAATTATTACGAACAAGCCCAAGAAATTTTTGATAAAATTGGCGATAAAGAAGGTTTAGCATTGGTTTATGACCGTATCGGATTTGTAAACCTTAGGCATGGAAACGAAGATGAAGCGCTAAAATATTTTATCAACGCTCATTATTTCAGAAAATCATTAAAAGACCCTGAACTACTTGCTTTATCAAATCAAAATATAGCAGAAGTATATTTGGAGCGTGAGGAATACGGCAAGGCTATTGAATTTTTGAACAACGCATTGGAAAATTTTAAAGATGATAAATATTTACTGAATGTTGCCGATATTAACACAAAAATTGGGGATATTTATGTTTACGATGAAAATTATGTGAAAGCAATTGAATCATACAATCATGCATTGGATATTTATAAAAAATACCAACACAATTACGAAATATCATTACTGCACAACCGCTTAGCAGCTACTTATTTAGATTTAAACAAGCTGATTTCTGCAAAAAAACAATGCCTTAATGCTTTGAATATTGCTTATATGTATGATTTTTTAGACATTAAAGCAAAATCGTACCGGCTTATGTCGGACATCTATGAACGACAAAAAAATATTAAAAAAGCTTTTGATTTTCAAAAACGCTATGCTGCTGTGGTTGACTCAATCATGGAAGCAAAGCAAATAAATCAATCGGCAGAGATGCAAGTTAGTTATGAAATTCAGCAACAAGAAAATGAAATTGCCATGTTAACCAAAGATGGAGAATTGAACAGGGCAACCATTGAAAAGCAGCGCGCCATAGCTATTGCTATTGGAATTGGTTCTGTTTTGTTAATGATTTTTGCATTTTCTTTATACCGTTCAAACGTACATAAGCAAAAAATTAATAAAATCCTTACAGAACAGAAAAAAGACATTGAAGATAAAAATGCGGAACTTTATCAACAACAACAAGCCATAGTTGAACAAAACAAAAAGATACAGAAAATAAATAAAAATATCACCGGAAGTATTAATTATGCCAGTAGAATACAAAAAGCCATGCTTCCTAAACCGGATATTTTTAATGAATTTTTTAAAGATGCTTTTGTTTTTTTCAAACCCAGAGAACAAGTGAGCGGTGATTTTTACTGGATATCGAAAAATGAAGAAGAAGAAAAAGTAATTGTTGCTGTGGTTGATTGTACCGGACATGGTGTGCCGGGTGCTTTTATGAGTTTGATTGGCAATTCATATCTTAATCAAATTGTGAATCATCAACGAATTACTGCACCGGATATGATTTTAAATTTATTACATATCAATATACGCATTTCGCTTAATCAGGATAAGAATGAAAGCCGAGATGGAATGGATTTGGCACTTTGTGTGTTTGATTATAAAAATAATACAATTGAGTTTGCAGGAGCACGTCACCCTATTTTTTACATAGTAAACAATGAGTTAATACAAGTAAAAGGAGACAGCATGGACATTGGCGGTGTTCAACGTGAAAGTGAGCGACGATTCACTAAACAAATAATTCCTATCCAAAAAGACATGGTGCTTTATATGTTTTCGGATGGTTTTCAAGACCAGTTTGGAGGACCTAAAAGAGAAAAATTTATGCGTAAGCGTTTTAAAGATTTCCTGATGGAAATACACCATTTACCTATGAACGAGCAACGTTACCGGCTTGAACAAAAATTTGATGAATGGCGTAACTGTGGAGACGGGACAGACCGGCTTTGTGACCAGATTGATGATGTACTTATAGTTGGTTTAAAACTATAAATCAAAATTTAACAATTCATCAACTCCGATGGTTTTTTGTTCGCCGGTTTCCATATTTTTTAAGGTAACTTTTTGATTTTCTATCTCATTTTCGCCTGCAAGTACAACAAAAGGGATTTGCTTTTTATTGGCATAATTCATTTGTTTTTTCATTTTTGTAGGTTCGGGGTAAATTTCTGTCTTAACACCTCTTGAACGCAATTTTTCGATTATGGATAAGCAATACAATTCTTCCCTTTTACCAAAATTCACAAAAAACACCTGCGTAGAATTCATGGCAGTCTCAGGAAACCCGTTGGTCTGAACCAAAACATCATAAATACGGTCGGCACCAAAAGATACTCCTACGCCCGAAACATCTTTTAAACCAAAAATTCCGGTTAAATCATCATATCGCCCTCCACCGCAAATACTTCCAATCTGCACATCTTTAGCTTTTACTTCAATAATGGCACCTGTATAATAATTCAATCCGCGCGCAAGGGTTAAATCCAATTCTATTTCGGCTTTAACATCACTTGTTTTAAGATATTCCAAAACGGTTTCAATCTCATCAATTCCTTTTAACCCCACTTCTGAATCTTTTAAAACTTTTTTTAATTGCGTAATTTTTTCATCATTGCTTCCTTTTAGTCCGATTACCGGCTGCAATTGATTAATCGCTTCTTGGGGTAGTCCGTTTGCCAATAATTCTTTATTGACATTTTCTAACCCGATTTTATCTAATTTATCTATGGCTACGGTAATATCAATAATTTTATCTGCATGACCAATAATTTCAGCAATTCCACTCAATATTTTACGATTATTTAATTTTATTACCGTATTGATTTTTAAGACATTAAAAACCTCATCAATAATTTGAATCAATTCAAACTCATTTAATAAAGAGTTGCTTCCGATAACATCTACATCGCACTGAAAAAATTCACGATAACGTCCTTTTTGTGGACGGTCGGCACGCCAAACAGGCTGTATTTGATAGCGTTTGAAAGGAAATACCAAATCGTTGCGATGTTGTACTACATATCGGGCAAAAGGAACAGTAAGGTCATAACGTAAACCTTTTTCACTAATTTGATTGGTGATTTTTATTGAATTTTTCTCTGCCAATAATTTTTCATCGGCTTTTGCCAAAAAATCACCTGAATTTAATATCTTAAAAAGTAATTTATCACCCTCTTCGCCATATTTACCCAGTAATGTAGATAAATTTTCCATAGCAGGCGTTTCAATGGGTAAAAATCCGTATTTTCGGAAAATGCTTTTAATGGTATCAAAAATATATTCCCTGTTTAACATCTCAACAGGTAAAAAATCTCTTGTGCCTTTGGGTATTGAAGGTTTTTGTGCCATTATAAAATTAGGATTGAAAATTTAAAATTGAGCGCAAAGATATTGTTAAATTATAAAAAATGCTAAATTGTTTTTCAGTTTTTAGAGAATAAATCCTACATGCCGAAATAAATCATCGCTCCGCCTACAATAAGTCCTACTAATACATTTACAAATTTCATCATCAGAAAACTTTTTTGCGATTCGGCAAGTAAAGGGATTGCTCCATGCCCATCTTGAACAATTGAGTTTGCCAATAAAACACTAAATGGAATAGCACCGCTTATAAAAAGTGAAATAAATACAATATGAGGACCGGACTCGGGAATAACACCCACTAAAACGGCGACTAATAATACCCACCAAACATTATCGTGTATCCATTGATTAACATTGATGTATTCTTCTAACAGGTGAATAAGGAAAAATGCAGCAAATGTCCATAAAAATATTTTCAGCAAATGTTTTTTAACCACATGCTTCCAAATATGCTCTGTTAAAAAATGATCGGTTGTGGTACTCACAATAAATGCTCCCACTGCAACGATTAAAATAAAGGTAATTCGTTCCCATCCCCATTCTTCGGGACCTATATCGCCGGTAATTAAAAAAATTAAGAATAAAAATACTCCAATCATTAACAATGCACGATGAAAGGTTATATTTTTCCATTGTCCGATTATTTCACTGCTTTTATAACAACTACAAACATTTTCTTTACTTTCAAACTTATCAGTTTGTTTACGATGCTCCGGCATGTAATTTTTTTTCGTGAAAAAATTTATAGCAAATCCACTTATCAAGGCGATAAAAAATATAATGAAAACTAATTTAACTGTAGTGTCCGGTATCATGGCAAACATTAAAAATATTTCATCGCCCGATGTAGCAATCATAACTGTTACCAATGCTGCAAAATTTATAATATTATGCACATAAAGAGATACCGCCGCAAATGAGCCTAAACAACCGGGCATAATTCCTAAAAATGCCGCAATTACAATTTGCAACCAACTTGATTTTTGCAAAAATGCATTCCAAGTTCCTTTTGATTGTACATTAATAAACTCAATAACAAGCATCATTACAATTACAAAAACCGTAATCATAATGGAATGTTTCAGGACTTCTATAACCATGGTTAAAGCATTTATTTATTGGGTTTGTATTTTTTAAACTTAAATAATTGATAATTCTCAGGCACCGGATCATAACCCGAAGTACCCCAAGGATGACATTTCGATAAACGCCGGACTGATAAAATTGTTCCTTTTATTACGCCGTGTTTTTTTAAAGCCATAACCGTATATTGCGAACATGTAGGCGTGTGTCTGCATGTTTGCGGTAACATAGGCGATATAAACCACTGATAAAATTTAACCGGAATTAAAAATATAGTTACCAATATTTTATTTATACTATTCATTTTAAAGACAAAATTAAGAAATTTTGAACAAATGTTCAATATAGTGTTTCAAGAGAAAAATATAAGAATACAATCAATCAGCAATTAGTTCATTTAAACCTTCTTTAATTGCTTTTTTATCCAGGTTTTTACCAATAAATATCAGTTTACTGATTTTTTCTTCGTTACGCTGCCAAAAATTACCTTCTTCAATCACATAAGATGATTTTACCGCCTGAAAAACCACTTTACGCAAGAAGCCTTCAAAGCTTAAAATCCCTTTAACCCGAAAAATACTGTTTTGGTTGATGTACAAAAAATAATCCATCCAATAAGAAAATTTCTTCATGTCAAAATTTCCTTTTAATTGAATGCCGATGGTGGCAATTTCATGGTGATGATCATGTTCATCATGCTTTTGATGTACAAAATCAAGTTCTTTAAACAAGTTTATAAAGATTTTTTCGTTAAAAAAAGAATTCCCGATTAGTTCAAAATTACCATAATCGCCGTGATTGGCATGAACAAGATTGCATAAAGGATTGTGCTTTTTAATCTGTTTCAGCAAAGCCTTCAATTTATCAACTGACAAATTTTCTGTTTTACTTATAACAACCGTATCGGCAACCACCAATTGTTTAACATTTTCTTTTTCTTTAAT
>JAKIUH010000149.1 GCA_021647685.1 Bacteroidales bacterium | reverse complement strand
AAGCCCTAAAATTTGACATTAATGATTCTGAACTTCGCGATAAATTAATTAGCGAATCGGATATTGTTGTGTCGATGTTGCCGGCATCAATGCACTATGCCGTTGCAGAAGCCTGTGTACGCTATGGCAAAAATATGGTAACTGCATCGTATGTAGCTGATGATATTAAGGCTTTAGATGAAAAAGCAAAAGAAAAAGGAGTACTTTTATTAAATGAAATTGGTGTAGATCCGGGTATTGACCACATGTCTGCAATGCAAGTAATACACAGAATAAAAAATGCAGGCGGGAAAATTTTGGAATTTGAATCAAATACCGGTGGTTTGGTTGCACCAAAATACGATAATAATCCTTGGAACTATAAATTTACTTGGAATCCGAGAAATGTAATCCTTGCCGGACAAGGAACTCCTTCGCAATTTTTGCACAATGGTAAATACAAATACATACCCTATCATAAATTATTTGAACGCACGGAACGTATTTACATATTAGATTTGGGTGAATTTGAAGCATATCCAAACCGAGACTCTTTAAAATATCAAAAATTATACGGTTTAGAAAATGTTCGTACCATGTTTCGCGGAACCATCCGTCGCCCGGGATTTTCGCGTGCATGGAACGTTTTTGTACAATTAGGTGCTACTTATGATAATTTTGTATATGAAGATTCAGAAAATCACACCTATAGGGAATTTATCAATAGTTTTACAAAATTTTGTATAAAAAAAGATATCGAAACAAAAATATCCGAGTATTTGAATATTGATAAAGAATCGGCTATCATGTACAAAATAATGTGGACCGGTATTTTCAGTGATGAAAAAATCGGTTTGAAAAAAGCTACCCCGGCACAAATTCTCCAACATTTATTAGAAAAAAAATGGAAGATGGATCCGGACGATAAAGACATGATTGTAATGCAACATAAGTTTGTGTACGAATTAAATGGTAAAACCAAGCGTTTATTATCTTCAATGATTGTTTATGGTGAAGATCAAACACATACAGCTATGAGCATTACCGTAGGCACACCGGTGGCTATTGCCGTTAAAATGATTTTAAATGGAAAAATTACTGCCAAAGGTGTAAAAATTCCTATTGAAGCAAATATTTATGAGCCTGTTTTAAAAGAACTGGAAGATTATAAAATCAAATTTATTGAAGAAGAATTTGATTATGAAGAACCGGACACAGGTATATAGTTAAATGTATGAATGAATGAGTGAATATTTTTTTTAAATTTAATTCACTCATTCATTTATAAAAACGATTGATTTACCTGATTTTTTTTGAACTTGTTGATAAGAAAATAAGATATTGAGCCGTCCAATAAGTTAAAATAGTTGCTTCACGGTCAAAATCAAAAGCTTGATAAAAACGGTAGATAGCGATTAAGGTATCGCTCAGAGTAAAAAATAATGCTCCGTAAAATGCATATTTTGCTATTTTCCCTGATTTACGCTGCACAAACGAACGCCATAACATTGTAGTTATCACAATAATGTATGCCAAAACAGGAGTGCTCATTTTACCAAGATGACTTTGCAAAAAGAAAAATAAAATGGCTCCATAGGCATAAAAAGGCACACTCTCAATAAATGCCAGACGTTTTGACTTTTTTAAGAAGGCGAGAATATATACTGCATGTGCAAATAAAAAACTTACGAGTCCTAACAAAAATTTATCCACCATTTTTGCCAGCAAAACATCTCCAATCAGCGACAGGATGAAACCAATGGTAATTAATTGGTTATAAGCTGTATTTCTTTTAACAGACAAAATTAATACAATTACAGGAACAGGTTTACTAATGGTTTGAACAAGTAAATTTCCGGTTTCATAGCCGTAAAAAAATCCGGCAATACCCAAAAAGAAAATAATATAAGAAAGCGGTTTCATAATTAAATATTAAGTAAGGTACATGTTAAATTATTCTATATAGGCATTCTAGCCAATGGCGTAATATCTTGCCCTACAAATTCTCCTTTCAAATATTTATAATATCCGGTAATCGCAATCATGGCTGCATTATCAGTAGTAAACTTAAATTCAGGGAAATAAACATTCAGTTTTTGCTTATCGCCCAAATCATACATTGCTTTACGCAAGCCACTATTTGCCGAAACACCACCGGCAACCGCAATTTCCTTAATTCCTGTCTGCTTTATTGCCTTTTTAAGCTTATCCAATAGAATATCAATTATCGTAAATTGAATAGAAGCACATAAATCATCACGATTATCTTTTACAAAATCAGGATTCTCTTTTATCCTGTCGCGAACAAAATACATAAAGGCAGTTTTTAAGCCACTGAAACTATAATCCAAGTCCTTTATTTTAGGTCGATTAAAATGAAACGCTTGGGGATTTGCCTCTTTAGCATATTTATCAATGAGTGGTCCGCCGGGATAAGGCAAGCCAATAGTTTTAGCACATTTATCAAATGCTTCTCCGGCAGCATCATCAATGGTTTGCCCTATAATTTCCATATCAAAATAATCATTTACTTTAATAATTTGAGTATGCCCGCCCGAAACCAGTAAACACAAAAAAGGAAACTTCGGCTGTTTGTTTTCTTTATCATGTTCTTTAATGAAGTGAGCCAATACATGTGCTTGCAGGTGATTTACTTCGACCATAGGAATGTTATTAACCAGAGCAAATCCTTTTGCAAAAGAAGTTCCCACAAGCAGAGAGCCCAATAAACCGGGTCCCCGTGTAAAGGCAATTCCGGTGATATCTTCTTTATTAATACCAGCCTGTTTTATTGCCCGGTCAACTACCGGAATAATGTTTTGTTGATGAGCACGCGATGCCAACTCGGGAACCACACCACCATAAGCCTTATGCACCTCTTGATTAGCAATAATATTTGAAAGTAAATAACCATCTTTGATAATGGCAGCAGAAGTATCATCGCAAGATGATTCAATGCCTAAAATAATTTTGCTCATTATATTTATCGTATGTTAATAATTTATACTTTTAAATTTTAATTTAATCACTTATCTTTGATTTTTTGTTTACAAAACTATATAAATTCTGTTAGCTATAAAAAGGTGGATTAAAATATTGTGGGTGAGTATCACCGTTTTTGTTATAATTCCTGCTGCGACCTACTATGTATTTCGGCTTCCGGCAGTACAAACATGGATATCGCAAAAAATCAGCACTTACATATCCAATAAAATAAATACTAAAGTTACACTAAAAGGAGTAGATATTTCCATTTTTGATCATTTTATTTTTGAAGAGTTTTACATCGAAGATCAAAAGTCGGATACTTTAGTATTTGTCAATAAACTGGCTATTAACTTGGACTATTTTGATTTAGCCACACAAAAAATTGCTATTGATGCCATAAAATTGGATAATTTTGTTTCGCACATCTATTACGATAGTTTAAATGTATCCAATTTTCAATTTATTTTGGACAATTTAGCATCATCAGAAGAAGATACAACAACAAGTAATATAGAATGGAAGTTAAATTGTAAGAAAATTCAAATTACCAATTCTTCATTTTCCTATTTTATTCCTGATACAATACCCTTTGAATATGGACTGAACTACAACGATTTAAACTTTACAAATTTTAATTTTTATGCAAAAAATCTGATTATGGCAGGTAGCACTGTTATGTTGGACATTGATTCAATGAGTATTAAAGATAAGAGTGGTTTAAATATAAAAAAGCTTCAAGCCAATACTTTTGTTAATGAAGAAAAAATAGAATTAAATAAATTTAACATTATTACAAGCAACAGTAAGTTGTATTTAAAAAAATTAAAGTTTTTTTATTCCGGCTTTTCATCTTTTGATAATTTTTTGACTGATGTAAAAATGGATATAAATATATCCGATTCTACACTGCTTAATTTGAAAGATGTAAGTTTCTTTGTTCCTCTTTTAAAAGGATACCAAGAAAACTTAAAACTCAATGCTTCTTTAAAAGGTACTGTTGATAAATTAAAGGCACAACTTATTGATATAAAATATGGTAATAGAACGCACATAAGAACTAACTTCAATCTGTCCGGTTTGGCTGATTTTGACAATTTAGAATATAATATCTATTTTGATACATTAACAACATCCATAACAGATTTAAAATCAATTAAAAACCCTGAGGATACAAGCAAAAGCATTATAGAAATACCTGAAAACTTTAAAAAAGCAGGGAAAATATTTTTTACAGGTAATTTATCAGGAAGCCTTCAAAATATTAATATAAAAGGTTATTTAATTACCGGTTTGGGAAATATTTTATCCGATTTAAAGATAACTGAAGACAGCAAAAATTCAATCTATAATATTAAAGGTTATCTTGAAGGAAGAGAGTTGCATATAGGTAATATTTTAGAAAATAAAGATGTCGGAAAATTTGATTTTGTAGATACATTAGATATTAAAATATATAAAAACGGTGATTTGGAAGGTATATCCAACGGGATTGTTTCAAATATGCAACTGTATAATTACAATTATGATTCGGCAAGCTTTAATATTATTATTAGACCAAACGGGTACAGAGGTAATTTACTTATCAATGATAAAAACATTCAAATGATTGCTGCCGGAAGTTATCTAACCCTTGATTCTATTCCAAATATTCGTTTTGTTACTGATATTAAAAAATTCTTTCCATACAATCTTAATTTAGTAGAAGATAGTGCTTTTAGTGCGTCGGTTAAACTAAGCGGTAATTTTAAAGGCATTGATATTGATAAAATTGAGGGAAAAATGGATGTAGATATACGTCAGTTTCAAAACAGCAAATCAGATTTAACAAATGAAACGATTAAACTCTCAATTGTGAATAAAAAAGACAGTAGTAAATTAATGCTTTTTAATTCCGATTTTTTTGATATGAAAATGACGGGGAATATCAACACCGAAAATATTCAAAAATCAATAACAAAATTCATCTGTCAATATATGCCTTCGGCTGTTGATACGACTAATATGGGATTACAATGCAGTGCAGACTCACTGAATAAAATCAGACCTGAGAATACAAACCTAAGTTTTAATTTTGATATTAAAAACATTAATAAACTGATTGCCTTATTTGCTGATAGTACAAGTATTGCATATAACAGCCACATCAAAGGAAAATTAGACATGGCTGAAAACAATTTTTTACTCGAAGCTTATAGTCCGGAAATTATTCTTGAAGGTATTAAAGTTAATGAGCTGGTTCTGAATGGTGATAACAGAAATGAACAATTAAGTTTGTACCTTAACTCAAAAAATATTTTTTGGAGTGAAACCAACAGCCTGGATAACTCTTTACTACAAGTTTTTGTTAAAAATGACAGTATCCAAACCGATTTTATGTGGAACAGTTTTCTAGACACTTTAAACTATAACGGATACTTTTCGCTAATAGCCGGTATTGAAAATAGAAAAAATGAAGCACCTATATATAAAATTAAGTTAAAACCCTCAAATTTTGCAATACAAACAAACCAATGGAATATAAAAAGTAACGAAATAATTATTGACACAAATTATATTGACTTAGGCGAAATTAATGCAAAAAGTAACAATAACGAACATTTTATTGTCAAAGGAATTGTATCGGATAAAGAAACGGATACACTGAAAATTGATATTCATAAGTTTAATATAGCTATTTTAAACCTTCTTTTTGATGAAAGTGGAATGAAACTGGCAGGTTTATTATCCGGCAGTTCTAAAATTGTTGCTCCATTAGGCGATATACAAATAAACACACACGATTCTATTTCAAATTTTAAAATTAATGATGAAGATGTAGGTAAAGTTCGCTTTAAAATGGATTGGGACGATCCAAATTCTATCCTATCGGTAAATGCAAGTACGCAAATTAAAAAAACAAAAAACTTAATTTTAACAGGGAATTATGATATAAAAAATGATTTGCTTGATTTTAAAGTGGATGTTACACGTTTCCCTGTCATTGTAGCACAACCTTTTATTCAAGAATACCTAACGGATTGAATTGGAAAAATAAGCGGGCAAATGACCATTACCGGCAGTTCAGAAAAGCCGGATATAAGAGCTAATCTGAAATTCATACGTGCAGGTTTTCGTTCAACATTTACCCAAGCATTTTATAGCTTTACCGATAGTGTTTATATAGAAAAAGGCAATATCCGGTTTAAAAAAATGAAAATAAATGCCGGGCGAAACAGTTATGCCTTAGTTAGTGGTGATATTTCACACAAAGATTTTGAAGATATTAAATTAGATATATCGCTGGATGCACATAACTTTTTATTTCTAAATACAAAAGCTACTGATACTTCTTTGTTTTACGGAACTGTTTTTGCTACCGGCGGAATTAAACTTTTAGGTCCGGTAGATAATATGTTTATTGACATTAAACTAAAAACCGGTAGAGGAACCAAATTTTATCTTCCGCTATCAACAAGCAGTGAAGTCAGCCAAAACGATTTTATCACCTTTAGAACAATTGACACACTACAAGTTGAAGAAAAAAAAGAACAAGTTAACACCAGTGGAATTACACTAAATATGGATTTAGCCGTAACACAAGATGCCATTTTTCAAATAATTATGGACGAAACCGTTGGTGATATCATAAAAACACGAGGAAATGGTACTTTAAACATTAAAATGAATGAAAAAGGAGATATTTTAATTTATGGTTTATACACCGTTTATCAAGGAGACTATTTATTTACCTTACAGAATTTAGTAAATAAAAAATTTATACTTGAAAAAGGAAGTACCATAAGGTGGTATGGCGATCCTTATAATGCAGAACTAAACATGAATGCAGTTTATAAGGTAAGAAAAGTATCAGTATATGATTTAATGGTAAGCGAAGAATACAGAGAAATGCGTACCGATGTAAATTGTAATCTGATTATGACCGGACCGCTTGAAAATCCAATTCTTCGTTTTGACATTGAAACACCGGATGCCAAAGAACCAATCCCTTCAAATATTAAAAACCTGCCACAAGATGAACTAAATAAGCAATTACTTTCGCTGCTTTTAACCAAACGGTTTAGACCATTGCCGGGATTAGAATCATCGGTTGCCAGTGGAACAGCATTAAGTAATAATGCTTTTGAAATGCTGTCAAATCAATTAAGTAATTGGCTCTCGCAAATAAGTGATGATTTTGACATTGGACTTAATTATACACAAGGTGAACAAGGAGCATCCGATGAACTGGAAGTTGCTTTATCCACGCAACTATTTAATAATAGGGTTAGTGTTAACACAAATGTTGGGCTTGGAAACTCAAAAACATCAACAAATTCAAATCAGGATGCAACAAAAATTGTTGGTGATGTTGAAATTGAAGTTAAATTAAATAAAAAAGGTTCTTTAAAAGCCAAAGTTTTTAACCGGACAAATCGTAATACAGAAATAAACTACGACCAAACCATGTACACTCAAGGTCTTGGTATCCTTTACCGGAAAGAATTTGACACTTTTGGAGAATTGTTTAGAGGTATTTGGCGCTCGCTTACCTTTCAAAATAAAAAAGACAAAAAGAAAGAAAAACAGAACTTAAATAAAAACAAAGATATAGACCGTAGAGAAGAAAAACCGGAACACGAACATTAAGTTATTGATTTTACAACGATAAAATTAGAAATATAGTTTTTACACAAGTCCTATCATATGTGCTAAATCATTTTTTATGTTTTAAAAGTTTCTAATTTCAAATTTATTATTTTAATTATTTAAGCAACATATCTATATTTGCACATCAATTACAAAAAAATTAAAATTTTATAAACAAATTAATTAAATTATAGATTATGAACCTTTTTATTTTAATGGTAATAATATTCGTAGTAGGCTATATTGTTATTGCCTTAGAGCATCCTCTAAAAATAGATAAAGCGGCAACAGCTTTGTTAATGGGAACAGCCTTGTGGGGCTTATATGCCCTGTGGGGTGTTGATATTTTATCCTACGGGAAAGATTACAGCCGTGCATGGAAAGAATTTGCAGAAGCAGGAAACCTTTCATTTAATCTGGAAAGCGTAAGAGAATACATCACACATCATCAAATATTTGAACACCTTGCCGATATTTCAACGATACTCTTCTTTTTACTTGGAGCAATGACTATTGTTGAAGTAGTTGACCAACACCAAGGATTTAAGATTATTACTGATAAAATAAAAACCACCAATAAAGTAAAGCTTTTATGGATTCTGAGTTTTTTAACCTTCTTTATGTCTGCGGTTTTAGATAACTTAACGACGACTATTGTAATTATTGCTTTACTTCGTAAATTAATTTCCGATCAAAAAACACGTTGGTTTTATGCAGCAATGGTAGTTGTTGCCGCAAATGCAGGAGGAGCATGGTCACCCATTGGTGATGTTACCACCATTATGCTTTGGATTGGCGGACAAGTAACCACCCTGAATATTATTATGAAACTGATTATTCCCAGTTTATTTACCATGATAATTCCTTTGGCGATACTCAGCTTTTCGATGAAAGGTGATGTTGAACGCCCAAAAGTTGACAAAAACGATGTCCAACTTACCACTTATAATCAACAAATAATAATGTTAGCATTAGGGGTATCTGCCTTATTATTTGTTCCTGTATTTAAAACATTTACTCATTTGCCACCTTATTTAGGAATGCTTTTCGGCTTAAGTATTTTATGGATTACTACCGAAATAATGCATAGAGGAAAAAACGAAGAAAACACAAAACTAACAGTAAATAAAATCCTCACAAAAGTAGATGTTCCTACTATCTTCTTTTTCTTAGGTATATTAACCAACCCCACCATGGTAGGCTATTATGCAGCTGTTGAAAAGATTATCCGTCCATTGGCTTCACTTAACCGTCCTGTAATCAATGCTGTTTTACCACTTAAATCAAAAATATGTGACACGCTTTTTTTGTTAGTTATAAATTAAAATAATTGCTCAAATCAAATGAGTAACGCTTCATCGCTACATAATCCCGAATTTATTAAAAGCATCTACTGTACTCATTCCATTTTCAAGTGCTTTCTTCACTTTTTTCTCACCTCTAAATTTTTCTATGGCACCTTCGAATGCTTCTTTTTCTACTTTACGAGGAACAACCAATACCCCATCTCTATCACCGAATATTATATCTCCGGGGTTTATTGTTATCCCATCAAATTCAATGGGAACATTATAATCTATTACCTTACCCCTTGGCCCATGATCCTGGGCATACGTGCCTATGGAAAAAGTAGGGAATGACAAATTCAAAACCTCATTGGTATCTCTTGAAAAACCATTTACAAATAAACTGACACATGGTCTCTACCCTCCAGGTTCTACGATAAAAATAGGATTAGGTCTCATATATAGCACAGAGTTCAGTCCCTATAAGAGTGTTGATTGTCGTTCAGCAATGCCACTTGGCAAAAGGGTGTTCAGGTGCTGGAAGAAAAAAGGACACAGACTAACGAATCTTAAAAAGGCAATAAGAGAGAGTTGTGATGACTACTTCTATAAAGGTAGTATCCAAGTTGGAATAAAGAAAATGAGCGAAGGACTGATTAGATATGGTCTAGGTAAAAAAACCGGAGTTGACTTACCAAATGAGTTTATTGGTACGGTTCCGTCTCGTGCATGGAAAAGAAAAAAATATAATCAACCATGGTATATTGGTGAGACAGTAAATACATCAATAGGTCAGGGTGATTTTTTAGTTACTCCTATGCAAATAGCTCAGTTTACGGCTCTTTTGGCAACAGGTAAGCTT
>JAKIUH010000148.1 GCA_021647685.1 Bacteroidales bacterium | reverse complement strand
GAAAAAAGATTAAAAATTTAGATTTAAGATTAAGAAAAAGGACAATATAGAAAATGGCAGAATATGATTTAACCCCAATTGATGTACCCAAAGTAGAAACAAAGTATAGAACTATAAAAACAAAGATTCCTGTTCCCGAATCATTACCAAGTTTTGAAAAACTTAAAAGGTCGGAACCTCGCTCTATGCAAGGACAACCTCCAATAATTTGGGATAAAGCCTACGATTTTACAGTTGAAGATAAATGGGGAAACCGTTGGATTGATTGGTCTTCAGGAGTTTTAGTAACAAATGTTGGTCATGGGCGTAAGGAAATAAAGGATGCACTTAAAGAAGTAATTGATAGCAATTTGTTAGCAACTTATGTTTTTGTCCATGAGCAAAGAGCTGAGTTAACAGAATTACTTCAATCAGTTTCACCCGATCCGGAAAACTACAAAGTGTTTTTATTGAGTACTGGAAGTGAAGCAACAGAGAATTGCATAAAGCTATCTAAAACTTATGCGATGGAAAAATATGGAAAGCAGAAAAAGTATTTTATCTCTTTCGTAAATGGATTTCACGGTAGAACAATGGGTGCACAGCTTGCTGGTGGAATTGAAGGTTTAAAAACATGGCTTGGCGATAGAGACGAAACATTTATCCAAGTCCCTTTCCCCGAT
This sequence comes from Bacteroidales bacterium, assembly GCA_021647685.1. Lineage (GTDB taxonomy): Bacteria > Bacteroidota > Bacteroidia > Bacteroidales > NBLH01 > NBLH01. Next base: position 9,193 of record JAKIUH010000148.1, on the reverse strand, counting down.
GGATACAGAACAGAAGATAGATCATTCGATGTTTTCTTGAACACACTAAAAGAAAACAATATAAAACCAGACGATATTGCAGGAGTTATGTCTGAATCGTATCAAGGTGTTGGTACTGAGTTTATGCCAGTTAAATATGCAAAGAAATTAGAAGCATTTTGCAAAGAGTACGATATTGTATTAACAATGGATGAAGTACAAGCAGGCTTTGGACGTTCCGGAAAATTCTGGTCGTTTCAGCATTATGGAATTAAGCCCGGTTTAATTGCAGCTGTTAAGGGAATTACATCATCTCTTCCACTCTCGGCAGTTATTGGAAGAACAGATATTATGGAGCTATACGCACCAGGCTCAATGACATCAACACATTCAGCTTCACCATTGCCGGTTGCTGCCGCTATTGCTAATATAAATCTTCTGTTAAAGGAAAAGTTAACCGAAAATGCAGCAAGATTAGGTGAAATACTTCAGCCGGAAATTGCAAGAATTCAAAAAAAATATCCGGAAAATTTTGGAGTTCATTTTGGAAAAGGTTTAGTAGCAGCAATTCAATGCGTTAAGCCTGGCACAAAAGAGCCCGATAGCGAAATAGCACTAAAAATAAATATCGCAGTAATTCAAAAAGGATTGCTAATGTTCGCACCAGTTGGGTTAAATGGTTCAACCCTAAAAATTGTACCTCCATTAAATATTATAGAAGAAGCACTCAAAGAATCAATTGAAGTTTTTGAAGAAGCTTGTGATGAGGTTTTAGGAAAGTAAGTATTATTTACATCTGCCTAAGGGGGTGGAATAGAATAACTCATATTTAATAAAGAAACAAGCAACAGTTATTAAACACTTTAGAAATTATAAATTGATGATTTATTTTATTCCACTCCCTAAATAAAAAAAAATCTAATTTAGGCAGATATTTTTATTTAAATAAGAAATGCACCTTGAATTTCTATAGATTTTTCTTTAAGTTTCAAACGTTTGCGGTTACGTTTGATGTTAACTTTAAAATACCATTTTTTATCGGAATACTATTACCAATTTATTATGACTCAACCCACGATTAAGGACATTGCGAAAAAATTAAATATTTCACACAAGATAAAACATTTTCTGACTTACATAAAGTAATAAAACATTTTAGTTAAATGCAATCAAATCTTTCTATTCGTATTCCAATATATAACCAACCTCAAAAATTAGAAAAATGCTTGCATAGCATTTCTGAGCAAACTATACAGCCATCTGAAATTATTTTATTCGATGATTGTAGTACCGCTAACTATTCTCCCCTTTTGAGAAAATTTACTCATTTACCAATAATCTACCTTAAAAATAATCAAAATTTAGGTGCTGTTCCTAATATGCTTAATTCTTTATATTACCCCTGTAAGTATAAGTATGTCTTAATTTTCCATGAAGATGATATAATGTTTAAAAAATTCATTGAGTATTCAACAAAACTACTTGATCAATATCAGGAAGCTATATTTTGTTGTTCAAATATTTCTTTTTTTAAGGACAACAGGAAAGTTAAGGATTTTATTAATACTCCTCTTGATATTTATATATTAGATAAACAAGAATATATAAAAAAAATCCTTGCTGGAAAAACCATTGGATTTGGAACAATAATATACAGAGTATCAAAATTGAAAAAAATAGAATTTGAATTTGATAAGTATTCTGTTTTAGGAGATAGACCTTTTTTAGCTAATCTGATAAGTGAAAACTCAATTATTTATATAGATAATGTGTTATCTACAGTATATAATCATACCGATAAAGACGATCGATGGCATAATATTAATGAGCGTCATGTTTATAATCTTCATATTTATTATAAAAGACAACTTGCCGATTTAATAGATTATAAAGATATTGCGGGCTTTACATTTTCAATAATAAATACCTATAATTTAATACCTTTGTCGAATAGAAGATCTAAATTCTTATTTTACATAAAAGCATGGTTTGCAAATATTTTTTCAATAAAATATTATTTGCTTTCTTTTCGTTTGATTAGGAAAATAATAGAATTTTTAAAGTTTAAATTATGCATATAGCATACATAACCCATGAATATCCACCTGATACAGGTAAAGGAGGAATAGGTACTTATACATTACAAATGGCTAAGGTTATGTACAATTTAGGGCATCATGTTGAGGTCTTTACTGCTTCTTTTAATAGGAATACAACCGAAAAATATAATGATATCTTGACACATAGAATTAGAATTGAGCAAATAGTAGATTTTAGAAATAAGGTTGTTGATGTTTTTACTCTACAACATAAAATTAAAAAATTTGATTTGATAGAGTCCCCTGAAATAGGAGGAGAAGCAGAAATATTAATACAACAATTTCCAGAAATCCCACTTGTTGTACGATTGCATACTCCTGCTGTATTAGTAACTCGATTACAAAACACATATCTCCCATTAACAAAAAAAATACAATTTGTATTAGGTGCATTTTTACGAGGAAAAATAGATTTGGGGTTTTGGAGCAGACATGACAAAAATAAATGCAATGATCCTGATTTTTTAATAACTAAAAAGGCAGCGATAATTACAGCTCCGTCAGATGCGATGAAAAGATGGGCAGTCGATTTTTGGGAGTTAAAGCCTGAAAGAATAGAAGTTATTCCTAATCCTTACGAACCACCCAAAGAGTTATTACAGTTAAATAGCAAAGCAGAATACAAACAAATTACATTTATAGGAAGATTAAATGTGCTTAAAGGCATAGTAGGATTAAGTAATGCCCTTCATTTGGTTTTTAGCAAATATCCTGATTGGAAAATTTGTTTTATTGGTCCAGATGAGGCTTCACATATTGCAGAAATGTCAATGAAAGAATGGATACAAAAAAAATTAAATAAATTTGCTAGAAATATTGAATTTATTGATTGGATAGACAATAACAAACTATCAAAATATTTTGCAGAAACAGACATCGTTGTAATTCCCAGCCTATTTGAAAGTTTTTCCTATGTGTGTGCAGAAGCTATGAGTGCAGCAAAAGCTATTGTAGGTAGTAAAATTGGTGGAATGCAAGAACTTTTGGGAGAAAATGAATATGGATTGACTATAAATCCATATAAACCTCGGCAAATCAGCAATGCAATTATAAAATTAATTAAAAACCCTATGCTTAGGCAGCAGTTGGGGGCAAAAGCACGTCAAAAGATAATAAATGAATACAACGAAGTAGCAATAGGTAATCAAATAGAAGGTTTATTTGAAAAATTAATTAAATAATTAGGAAACTTATTTTTTAGCCCTTAAATATTATTTAAAAGCTTTGAGCAAAACACTTTTTTCTCGTACAAATTTTAATATTTTAAATAGCTGATAAAATATGCCTAGGTCGCAACCCGACTTAACAAATAAGGTTTACTTTGTGTCGTATTTTTTTAAAAATTACCCTTACTTTGTATTATAAAAAAACAAGTCTATGCGAATAGCCTATATTTCACTTATGTCTGGATTGCCTTGGGGCGGAAGCGAAGCTTACTGGTCTGAAAAAGCCTTTGAAAGTTTGAAAAAAGGCGACAAAGTTTTTATTTCGGTTTATGATTGGGGAAAAGACACACATTCAAAAATCAAAGAATTACAAAACCAAGGGGCTCAAATTCATTTACGCAAGCGTTTTTCGCATGATGTTCCTCTTACTGAAAAAATATTTAATTTTTTAAAAAATAGAATCTCTAAACTTAATCATACTTGGACAGCTTTATTTAATTTTAAGCCTGACCAAATAATTATAAATCAAGGAAGTAATATTGATTTAGCAGTACATCATTATGTTTTGTATCAAAAAATTCACACTAAAAAAATTCCATACAAATTAATTTGCCATTCACACCCACAATACAGCTTTATTCCTGATAAAAACGTTTATCCAAGAGGAAAGGACGTATTTATAAATGCCGAAAAAGTACTTTTTGTTTCTAAAAGACAAAAATGCTTAACCGAACGAGCAATTTGTACACAACTTTCAAATACTCAAATTTTTCAAAACCCTTTAAATCTCAGTAAAAAGGAATTGCTTAAATATCCCGAAAGCAATACAATTAAAATGGCTGTTGTAGGTGCATTAGTAAGCGGCAAAGGACACGATACCCTTTTTGAAGTTCTATCACAATCGCAATGGAAAAATCGTAATTGGCAGCTCAATATCTACGGAAAAGCCTATGGATTGCAATATTTAAAAGATTTAGCCGAATATTTCAATATCAAAGAAAAAATTTGTTTTTGCGGTTTTGTAAATTCAGCTACCGAAATATGGCAAAAAAATCATATATTGCTTATTCCGTCCGATGGAGAAGGATTGCCTATTTCTTTGGTTGAAGCAGCCGTAAGCGGCAGAACAGCAGTTGTTACAGACGTGGGTGGAAATACCGAAATAATTGTAGATAATAAAAATGGTTTTGTAGCCTGTGCTCCTACGCCTCATTCTTTTTCCGAAGCTCTTGAAAGAGCGTGGAGGCGAAAAAATGAATGGCAAGAAATGGGAAAAGATTTAAGAGAAGAAATTATAAAAACGATATAACATTATGATACAGCAATTTTATAATACATATAAGTATCATTTATATTCTTTGAATCCTTTTTTAAATTATCCAAAGAAAAAGTTTGTAATTGTCAGTATGGGAAGAACAGGAAGTACTTTATTGGCAAGTTTACTCAATCGACATAGTCGAATATATTGCGATAGTGAAATTTTTATGAGACAAAAACATAAAAAACTGTATTTTCCTTTGATGTATATCAAGGGGCATTACCATAAGCTAAAAGCCAAAGATATATATGGTTTTAAAGTTAAAGAAGAACAATTTTCTACTGAAAATAAAATTGATTCTAATAGATTTTTACACTCGCTTGTAAATGATAATTGGAAAGTAATTAGATTGGTGCGAAAGAACAGATTAAAGCTTGCTTTATCTATTTATATTGCTTGGGAAGATGGAGTATATGAAGTCAAAAGAGAACAAAAATTTGAAAAGAAGAAACAAGTTTTTGTCCACTTAAATAGATTTAAGCAAATTTTGGACTTTCATGATAAGATAATACAGCGAGAAGATAAGGCTTTAAAAAATATTGATTATTTAAAATTGTCATATGAGACGGATTTAGTAAATGAACAGGAGCATCAAAAAACAGCAAACAAAGTTTTTTCATATTTAGGTATAAAAAAACAAGAAGTAGAAACAAACTTTGTAAAAAAATCAGAAGATGATATGAAGGTTTTAGTAAGCAACTATGATGAATTTGAAAATTTCTTTTCAAAAACAAAATACAAACAATTTTTATTTGATTAATAAAAGCTAAATGTTTTATAAATTATGATTGAAACTTCTTTGCTTAGTGTCCTAATGACTGTTTATAACCGTGAAAAATACATTGCCGAAGCGATAGAAAGCGTTTTGGCAAGCACATATACTAATTTTGAACTGATTATTGTTGATGACTGTAGCACAGACAATTCTGTTGAAATAGCAAAAAGCTATGAGGCTAAAGATAGTAGAATAAAAGTTTATGTAAATGAACAAAATTTAGGGCAATTTCAAAACCGCAATAAAGCTGCAAGTTATGCTAAAGGTAAATATATAAAATATTTAGATTCCGATGATATAATTTATCCGCACGGTTTGGAAGTTATGGTAAATGCTATGGAGCGGTTTCCGGAGGCGGCATACGCTTTGTCCTTTGGGAAAGTACATGATAAAAAGCCTTATCCATTTTTATTAAATAGTAGAGATGCGTACAAAGAGCATTTTTTAAAAACCGGCTTATTTAATGAGGGACCAACCTCTTTAATATTTAATACACAAATTTTTAAAAAAGAAAACGGATTTCAAATATTCAAGGTTTATGGTGATAGTGAAATACTATTACGTTTATCAGCAAAATATCCAATGGTTAAAATGCAGCCTGCTTTGACCTGGTGGAGACAACATAGTGGTCAAGAATTCGATATTGGAAATAAAAACGATGAATATTTTGATGGTGTTTTCAAATTAAATATAAAGTTTTTAGAAGATGAAAATTGTCCTTTTAATGAATATGAAAAAGCGAAAGCATTAAAACGTTTAAAGCAACATCATGCGAGAAAAATTTTAAGATTAATTTTTCAAAATGAAACTTATAAAGCTAAGATATATTATAAAATGTCAGGCTTAAAACTAAAAGAATTATTAAGTGGCATTAAAAGTTATGAGTGAACACATTTGCTTTGTTCTCGAAAATTTTTACCCCGACTTTAGAGCTGGTACCGAAACTTATGTTTTGAACCTTGCAAAAGGTTTATTAGCCAAAAATTGGCAAGTTTCTGTTATTATTGCAGCTGTTGGCAAAAAATCTTTTCAATATAAATACGAAGGTATAAATATTTATGCTCTTTCTGTTCCCGATAAAATTAGTCCTGCTGAATTAAACGGATTAAAAAAACCTTCTAATTTAACTGAATTTCAAGAAAAAATTGCCGAAATAAAACCCGATATTGTTCATTTTCATTCCTTTTCCCGCTCTTTTATGCACTTTCATCTTAAAAGTGCCTTTAATTATGGAGCAATAGTCTTTTTTACTGCTCATCTCGGAGGAATATTTTGTGCTCGTGGCGATTTACTTTATCTAGGAAAAAAACAATGCGATGCTAAAATCCGACAATTCCGATGTTCGGTTTGTTTTGCTTTTCAAAAATACAATCTGCCCAAATCTTTTTTGGGTGCTACTTTTAGTTTTATTCCGTATTTAAGAAAAAAACGTCCGGCTTTAAATATTATCCCCAATAAATTACTGGCTATGCAATATCTTTCTGAATATACTCATCGTTGTATTTCTATTGCTCAGTGGATTGACAAAATTTTTAAAATTAACAAAATAAAACAATCAACAATTATCTCACAAGCTATTGATACTTCAAAATTTACTATTTCTGATACTGAAATTAAAAATAAAAAGCTCACTTTGGGTTTTATCGGTAGAATGAATCCTTCTAAAGGGTTTCATGTTCTACTTTCTGCTTTACAAATAAACAATATTTACAGTGAATTTGAATTACAGGTGATTACAATAAATGACTCAACTGAAAAAATGTATTACAATGAGATGAAACAAAAATTTTATTCTTTTAACTATCATTTATGGAAAGAAAATCTCAATCACACACAGCTGAATAAAGAAATGAATAATTGGGATATGCTTGTGCTGCCATCTTTTTATGAAGTTGCACCACTTGTTATTCTTGAATCTTTTGCAAAAAAAATACCCGTAATAGGTTCAGATTATCCGGCTATTACCGAAATGGTTAAAAATAAACAAACCGGTTTAATTTTTAGAAATGGTGATAGTAGTGATTTGGCTGAAAAACTAAAATGTATTGTAAATGATACAAATTTAGTTTCTTTCTTAAAAAATAATATCAAAAAACCTAAAAACATAGAACAACTAATAAATGAGCATATACAGTTGTATAAGAAATATTTATAGTATTAGCTCAAAAAATCAACTAAAAACACTGTTTTATTTCTAAAAATATATAAATTTGTATAAAAATAGAAATAAAATGGATTTTTTAGCATTTAAAAGCCGATTTGATAAATATCCGGTATTTTCAAATCAAGAAATAAATAAGCAATTTCCGAATTTTAACAAGATGAATTTATATCATTGGCAACAAAAAAAATATATTTTAAAACTTAGAAATAATTGGTACACTTTTAAACACCAAAAAAGCGATGAATATTTTTTGTTTTATGTCGCCAATAAAATTTATAATCCTTCGTACATTAGTTTGGAAAGTGCGTTAACTTATTACGGACTTATTCCCGAAGCAAGTTTCTCAATCACATCGGTAAGCACCTTAAAAACAATGATATTTTCTAATAATTTGGCAAATTTTTATTATGCGAGTATCAAAAAAGAATATTTTTTTGCTTACCGGTTAATTAAACATAATCAGCAGGTTATTAAAATTGCCGACAAAGAAAAAGCAATATTGGACTTTTTATATTTAAGAAAAAATATTAAAACAAAAGAAGATATTGAATCGCTCAGGTTAAATAAAGTATTGATTAACGAAAGTCTGAATTTTCAAAAAATGTTTAATTATTTGGAAATTTTTAAATCGAAAACCTTAGACAAAAAAATTCACTTGCTAAAAAAGATTGTCGATGCTTAATTTAAAAGAAATAAAAAAATTTTATCCCGAAGCATTACACCCTTTCAATAGATTTATTTTAAGAGAATATTTACAATATAAAATACTTGAAATAATCTATGAAAGTATCTATGCCCGTAATTTAATATTTATGGGAGGCACTTGTTTACGGATAGTTCACAACAATACTCGTTTTTCAGAAGATTTAGATTTTGATAAAATTAATTTAAGTAAAAATGATTTTATAAAAATTGCTGATTTAATAAAACAAAGGCTTGAACTACAAGGTTATGCAGTAGAAATAAAAAATATTTTTGCCGGCGCTTTTCATTGTTATATACGTTTTCCTGAATTACTTTTTAATGAAAAACTCAGCGGACACATAGAAGAAAAAATTTTAATTCAATTAGATACAGAAGCTCAACATTTTAATTACAAAGAAGAAACTTACATCCTAAATAAATTTGATGTTTTTACGGCACTGTTTACTGTACCGAAAGATATATTGCTGGCACAAAAATTTTATGCACTTATTAATCGTAAACGAAAAAAAGGACGAGATTTTTATGATATTGTGTTTTTATTAAAAAACACAAAACCAAATTATGATTATTTAAAGCAAAAATTGAATATTAACAATTCAACAGATTTAAAAGAAAGGATGTTTTCTGAAATTGACAAAATTAATTTAAAAGATATGGCAAAAGACGTTGAAAAATTTTTATTTAATCCTGCTGATATTAAGTTTATTTTAATGTTTAAAGAATATATAAACCAAGTTCTGTAACTTAGCCAATGCCAAAAAACATCCTATTCATGTAATCGGCCAATCTCACTACAAACTCACAACTGCTTAAAGAACTGAAACTTATAAAAATTTAAAATATGAAAAGTTTAATTACAGTTGACCCCGAAATTCCTGTTCCACCTAAATTATACGGCGGTGTCGAAAGACTTGTTGATGGTTTGGTAAGTGCATATACAAAATTTGGACACGAAGTTATTTTACTTGCCCATAAAGATTCAAGCCT
>JAKIUH010000147.1 GCA_021647685.1 Bacteroidales bacterium | reverse complement strand
GATTTCTATAAATTTGGAAGACACCTTGTTGGTATCTGAGAAATTTTAGAAATTCTTTGAGAGATAAATGATTAGTCATTTTCAAAGTTTACAATCGCTAAATTTAGGTATTATTAAGTGTTAAAGAACTTTCCCAAATTCCATGTAAATTACAGCCAATTTCAGCTTTAAGGGTTTTTAAATCATTGCTTTTAACAATAAAACTTGCAAAACCTCTTGCCATTCCTGCTTCAAACTCTACTGTTCCCACCAAATTTTCATTAACAAATAATTTGATGTAATCAATCCAATGCTCTGCCGTTGTTGGATGTATAACCCCTTGAGAACCAACCATAATTTCAACTCTTGTAAATTCCCCATCAGTTTCTTTTATGCTTATTTCGGGGGTGTGTTTTAATTCTGCTTTTGTTGGGTTCTCAGGATCTTTATAACTAAATTTTTGTCGGTTAAAGCCTGCTTTTTTGTCTTCTTTAATTTTTTCATCAACTTTATTTTCTATTTTTTCTTCAACATTTTCTGCACACGATGAAAAAATACCCACTGTTCCGGCAATTCCAAGCAAACCTATCATTTTTAATAAATTTCTACGTTCCATATCATTTGTGTTTTTCGATTTAGTATTGCTGCAAAATACAAATAATATTTATATCATTAATAAAATAATTTATTTTTTTATTGTATCTGGTACGTTTTTGGTATAAAATCCGTTAATACTGCAGGGCAATTAATTTTCGGATAAATTTTAAGAATTTAAACCTGCTTATTAAAACTATTTATTAACTTTACAATAATTTATTGTGTATAAAAACTTTATTAACTCAAAAAGCAGAATTATGAATTCATTGTTAAAAATTCTTGGAACCTTTAGTATTGTTCTTTTAACTGTGAGTATTACATCTTGTAATCAAAATGGAAAGTCAGACGATGAAGATATTTTTGATGATAACGACGATATTGGTTTTATAACCGAAGTAGAAAGTCAAACGTATTATCTGATACCTTCTCCCGAAGGATTATTTAGTTTTATAAGGGATGGAGATTTAAAATATGTAAAGGATGTATTGAATCCTACCGAAAATATGGATAAATATATTGACACTCGTTCAAAAGAATTAAATTTTGGGATTTATTCCGCAGATTTAGCTTATGTTGCATCTTTTAATAAGTATCAAGAATCGGTTGATTATTTGAATACGGTACGTACATTGAGCGATGAAATTGGTATTTCAGCTGTATTTGATGAAAATTTAATAGGGCGAATTGATAATATTATCGATGATCAAGATTCTTTATTGAAGGTTACCAGCGATTCGTATTTTAGTATTGTGCGGTATTTAGAAAGCAGCAATCGAACAAAAACCTTAGCACTTATTGTTACCGGTGGTTGGATTGAAAGTATTTTTGTGGTTACTAATTTAATTGACAATTTTGATCCAAACAGTGATGCTGTTCAATTATTGGCAGATCAAAAGTTGGTTATTGAAAATTTAATGTCTTATTTAGATCAGAATAAATCAGATGATAATATTCAACGAACGATTAATGATTTGAAAAATTTGCAAAAAATTTATAAGGAATTAAAAACAGAAGAAAAAGTAAGTAGTACTCAGCAAGAAAATACTGATGGTAAAATTGTCGTTGGTGGAAACGCAAAAATTGTTATGACCAAAGAACAGTTTGAAAAACTAAAGCAAGAAGTTGCAAAAGTAAGAAACAAGATTACTAAAAACAACTAATTTAAAGTATCTGCAATATGAAACAATTTGTTAAAAATTATGGCTCAATAAACCATTTTAAAGATTTTGACAATCACATAAAAACAAAAAATAATATACAAATGAAATTATTAAAATTAAAGTTTATTTTATTATTAATATTAATCCCTGCCGGAATATTGGCACAGGATTTAGATTGTCCTTCAAGATTAAAAATGCGTAGGGCTACTCCTCCCTATAAATTTAATTCATTATCAAAAAGTGCACAATGCCTTACGGGTAAGAAATATGAGTTTGTAGTGCCTTTAAATGCCGGAAGAGATTACCGGATATCTTTTTATGCCAGTCCGGTTTTTAATAATAATATTAATTTTAGAATTATTGATATGAATACCGGACAAAAAGTAATGGACTTGCCCGGTGAAGTAATTGAGTACGACAAGAAAGGTTCATGCGTGTTAAAACCCTATACAGATCCTGCATCGGGTAAATCAATTCATCCTTATTTTGATTTTTATCCAACAAGTTCAACACAGTTAAAAATTATTATTGACATTCCTTCTATAAAACAAAGCGATAATGAGGGTTCTAACTTCAATGCACCGGAAGAACGAAGGAAAGGATGTGTTACCGTTTTTATTCAGGATAAAAAATCTGCTGAGAGTGGAGGATTTAGTGTTTCCGAATAAATGATTGAACTGTAAAATCTTGTTTTTAAAAGTACAAAAAACAGTTTGAATTCTTCAAACTGTTTTTTTAATATGACAGATTTACATAAAGAGACTGTCAAAATGTGCTTTTTACGTTTTGGCATAAATAATGCAATAAGCCGCAATATAATTGTTAAAATAATATTTACAATGATGACAGATATGCCTATTGCAGAAGTTAAATCACATACTGAATTAGTACAGAAAATTAAAGATTTAGAAAATTCTTATCTTTTATTGTACAAATCAGGAACCGATAAGAGTGATTGTGCCTATCAAAACTTGTTAAAAGCAGCCGAAAAGGTAAAAGATACCAATATTTTTATTGCGGATGTGTCGCAAGTGAGGGATATACATCCTGTTTATAACATAAGTTCAGCTCCATCCTTACTTGAATTTAATAAAACAAATTATGTAAATGTAATTAAAGGCTGTCAAGATGACAATTATTATGCTGCTTTATTTGAAAATGCAGTATATGTGGCACAAGCAAAAAAAGAAGGTAAAAAAATCCCTTCGGTAACGGTTTATTCAACCCCTACTTGCTCTTGGTGCAATACCCTGAAGGCTTATTTACGTAAAAATAATATTCGTTTTCGCGATGTAGATGTATCTAAAGATCAAAAAGCTGCCGAAGCTATGGTAAAAAGAAGCGGGCAGCAAGGGGTCCCGCAAACAGATATAAACGGAGAAATAATTGTTGGTTTTGACAAGGCAAGAATTAACCAGCTACTTGATATTAAAGGATAAAAAACAATTTAAGTTGAACATTAAAATTTAAAAGAAATGAAAGAGTTACAACCTGTAAATCAGAATGTATTATTGGATATTACCGAAGATAAAGCCGAACAAACAACAGCATCAGGTATTATTATTCCCGATTCGGCAAAAGAAAAAAATAAATTTGCAAAAGTGGTTGCTATCAGCAATATAGAAAATACTGAAATTGCTGTGGGTGATACTGTTTTGTATAAGGAGTTTTCAGGTACAGAAATTAAATTTGAAGAAAAGGATTATCTATTGATACCCTACGATGGAATTTTAGCAAAAGTGGTTGAAACTGATGATATTTAATTAAAATCAACAGATTTTAAAGAAAGAAAAACTGCATGGCGGCATAAGCTGTAATGCAGTTTTTTCTTTATGGGACTTTATGCTAAAAGTTTAATTTATTTTAGGTGAAAATAATTTGAGATTGATCACCTGCTGCTAATTCATACATTTCACCTACGGTGATAATTCCGTTTAAATCATCAATCAAATCTTCTTTTTTCAGCTTGAACATATCTACCGCTAATTTACAAGCATAAATTTCACCACCTCCTGCAGTAATCATTTCTAAAAATTCATCAACCGGAGGGATGTCTAATTCTTCCATTTGTTTACGCATCATTGACGAAACAGCAGCTTCAATACCGGAAACACCACCTAACCATGTTGGAAAAGGTATACCTCCGGGCATAGTCATCGAAGGGTTTCCCACAGTTGCCGTGTGTAAACTGTTCATTTTTTTCTTTGTAATGGCATCTAAGCCAAAGAAAGTAAAGAACAGTTTTGTTTCAATACCTTCCATAACAGCTCCGTTTGCCATTACTAAGCCGGCATAAACATCTTCAATTGTTCCTTTTGCAACAATTATAAGAACTTTTTTTAAGGGTTTTTTCTCGTCGCTCATAATATTATTTTTTTAATGAATTTTAAAACAAAAAGAGCATTGCCTTTAAAAGGAATGCTCTTGATTTTCTATTAATTAAACACAACTTGAAGGCTTAGGCACTCCTGCAATTTTTGTTGCTTTCTTTAATGGAGCTCCCGGAAACAGTTTATAAAAGCCTTTAATATCCGTGTGTCCTGATTTTCCAATAGCACGAATGGTTAAAGTAGCACCTTCCGAAACTTTTTGGCGGATGAATTCTAATACAGCATAGTGTGTATCGGTTAATTCATCAATACCTTCTTCTTTTGCAATTTCAGCGGCAACTTCTTTTGTCCACTGGCTTGAATCAGTCATATAACCTTCTTCATCAACATTTATTGTTACTCCTGCATAAGTTTTTTCTGCCATAATTATTCTATTTTAAGTGTTACAATATTTAAATTTATTTATCAAGTGTTTTTGAAAGTTTTTGCATAAATGTAATCATAAAGCCAAGTCCCCGTTTCATTTCCGGTGTATTCATTGCACGGAATGCTTTCCATAATGAATATTCAGGAATATCCTTGGTTTCCATGCTTTTGTAGATAACCACACCGTTATTCATTGCTTCAAGCACATCGGGTTGAGTCATGTTTTTAACTGTTTCAAGAATAGTAACTACATTATCAGCCAATGCACTAACATCTTCGGGAGTAAAGTGTTCTACCACATTATCCATGATTTTCATTGCTTCGGCAAAGAATGCAACATAGCCTTTTTTCTCAAATTCAGCCATTTTATCAATTGCATCAATACCCACCTGATTTACAATAGGACCTAAATCTTTCATTAAATCCGCTGCGCTTTCCAGCATTTCAAACATATCATTGAAAGTGCCGATATTACGAACAAAGCGGATAAGAAGATTACTTAGTGCATCATAATCCATTTCCACACCGGCTTTATCCAGTGTTTGTACCGTATTGGTAAACACATCTTCGCTGATGATGGAAAGATCACTAACCAAATCTTGAACTTCTTCACGTTTTAATCTTTGCGAATTGATTTCTTCGAGAACAATATCCAATTTTCGGTTAATTTCATTTATTTGTTCTTGTATTGCTGTATCAGCCATGATTTTTCCTTTTTGTCAATTATTAAATGTCATGCAATTTTTTACCTGCCATGGTCATGTGTGCACTAATAGGCATTTCTTTACCTTTTAGCAAAATATGCCAGTACATCCAGCGGAAAAGTAATTTTCCGTAATGATTCATGCGGGTTTCTTTTAACAAACCAAAAGGTCCAATTCCGGGAAATGGAAAATGACCCGGCAATGGCTCTGTGTCGTAGTTAAAGTCAATTAAGGCACCTTTTCCGAAACCGGTTTCAATATAACAGTTTGAGTGTCCGTCAAATTTACCGGTTAATGGTCTGTTTTCTATTGCACACATTAAGTTTTCAAAAACAATTTCTGACGCAAAATGAACTACCGAACCTGCTTTTGAAGTTGGAATGTTTGCTGCATCACCTAAAATAAATATATTTTCAAATTTATCAGAACGTAAAGTATATTTATCGGTAAGTGCAAAATCCATATCATCACCCAATCCACTTCGTCCAATCATTGGGTCGCCTTTATGTACAGGAATAGTCACCAAACAATCAAAATGAACTTCTTGCTCATCGTACGAAACGATTTTTTGATTTTCGTTATCTACTTTTTCAATGTAGAAATCCGGTACTATTTCAATATTTTTTTCTTTTAATAAACCGCCAAGTACTTTAGATGCCCTTGGTTTGGTAAATGCACCTGACATAGGAGTTACAAACTTTATGTTTACTTTATCTCTCATTCCTCTTTCTACAAAGAATGCATCGGCAAACATAACAAACTCAAGGGGTGCAACCGGACATTTAATCGGATTTTCAGCAATGTTTAATACCAAATCGCCACCTTCCCAAGTTTTAAAGAAATCGGCTAAGGCAGATGAGCCTTCTATTGTATAGTAATCAAATACTTTTTTGTGCCAAAGGTTACCTTTGATACCCGGAGTTTCGTCAGGAAAAATTTTAACACCTGTTGCAATAATTAAGAAGTCGTAGTTCAAAACTACCCCGTCTTTTAACAATACTTGGTTTTTTTCACCATCAACACGGTCAATTTCATTATATATTACATTGACTCCGTAAGGGATAAAATCTGATTTTGGTTTAACTACGTCCCTTTTTTTATACATCCCGAAAGGAATAAAAAGAAAACCGGGTTGGTAGTAATGACTTTTATACTTATCAACAATTGTAATATCCCATTCATCTCTATCCAGCTCTTTACGCATTCTGTTAGCCATGATGGTACCGCCTGTTCCAGCTCCTAAAATCACTAATTTTTTCATGAGTTATCTATTAGTTTATACATTTAAATATTAAGTTTTTTAGATGTGACAAAAATACAGTGTAAATATATGAATAATCAATAACATACTGAAATATTTGACATACAAAACATTGATATGCATCAATGTTATAAAGCATAAATGTTTGATATAGATGAATTAAGTATTAAATTTGCATGACTTATAAATGCTTAATTTGATATTATGGCAAAATTTACTCATGCAAACAGTTGTAACACCTGTCCTTATAAGGATTATGCTTTAACAAAGCTTCAGACAAATGATGTTGATTTAATTCAAAACAGTTGTTTGATTGTAAATTTTAAAAAAGGGGAAAATGTTTGTAAACAGGGAACTGAGGTTACTCATGCTCTTTATTTGGCAAAGGGGTCGGTTAAACTCTATATAGAAGGTAAAAATAAAAATCTAATCCTTAAGATTATAACCGACAGCAAATATATAGGTTTACAATCGCTTTTTGGCGACAGGATATACCAATATACGATTACCACCCTTGAAGACTCTCAGATATGTATGATTAATGCAAATATTATACTCAATTTGGCAAAGAAAAATGTTAATTATTTATTTGAACTAACTCGAAATATCAGTGAAGCAACTAATTTTGTTTATAAAAAAATCATTGATATAAATCAAAAACAATTAAGGGGCAGATTAGCCGATGTACTTTTGCATTTTTCAGAAAATGTTTTTAAAAGCGATACCTTTGAATTAAAATTAACACGTAAGGAGTTGGCAGAGTACTCTGCTATGTCTATGGAAAATACGGTACGAATTTTAAATGAATACAAAAAAGATGGCATTATTGACATAGAGGGTAAAATTTTTACTATTAAACAGCCGGATATTTTACGAAAAGTTGCCGAACTAGGTTAATTCCTAATTTTTTCAGCTTAATTCAAACTCGTTTTTATCGATAATCGATAAGTTTTATATATTTGTGTCATAATATTATACTCTTATGGCAAATAAGTTCCCTTTTATAAAATCAATTAATTTTGTTTTGCAAATAATCTGGTATCTTCAATTGTTGTTTCTTTTTGCGCTAATTGTTGTGTCAGTCTTAATTATTACGGATAGCCCAATTGTTGACCGTTATAAACTTAAAGGTTTTCGTGTTCAGTTTCAAAGAATCAACTTGGATAAATCTATTGCCGGTAGTACGATATATTTGTCTAACGGTGAGGGCAGATTGCATAATACCAAAACCGGAGATAAATTTATTTTGTACCGAATATTTAGTGTTTTTGTTGATGCTTTTTTATATACATTGATTGTTTTATGGTTAAAGAAAGTTTTTAAATGTTTGGAAAGTGGTGATTTTTTTATTCGTAAAAACGGGGTTTACATTAAAAGAATTGCCTACGCTGTTATCGGTATTACCCTATTGCCGGATTTAATTGATTATTTTATTAATTTGCAAGTAGCAAATGTTTTAAAAATTGATAATCTTATTTTTAAAGCACGTTTAAATTTTGATTTCAGAAGCTTATTTTTAGCATTGTTGCTGTTTGTAATTGCGAAAGTATTTATAAAAGGTGCTGAAATAAAAGAAGAAAACGATTTAACCATTTAATTGTTGGTTTATGCCTATTATTACAAATTTAGATGTGATGCTCGCTAAAAGAAAAATGTCGCTTACAGAGCTTTCTGAGCGAATAGGTATTACTATGGCAAATTTATCGATATTAAAAAAAGGTAAAGCAAAAGCAATCAGGTTTTCTACTTTAGATGCTATTTGCAAGGTGTTAGAGTGCCAGCCCGGAGATATTTTATCGTTTGTAAAAGAAGAAGATATAAAATAACTTTATTGATAATCATTAAAAATATATTGTTTTTCGATAAATTTAATTTGAAAATATAATATTTTCTGCTTATTTTGCTCCATTGTATCATTAAAACCTATTTATTATGAAAAAATTAATTTTTGCTTTTGTTTTTTTATTCAATTTCCTTTCTGTTTTTGCACAAAATCCGGAAATAACACAGGCAGAGCTGAAAGAATACATCAGCTATTTATCGTCTGATGAGTTAAAAGGCAGGAAACCCGGAACAGAAGGAGGAATGCTTGCTGCGAAATATATTGAAGAATATTTTAAAAAAATTGGTTTAAAACCGTTTGGAAAATTGTATTTTCAATATTTTGATGTAGTTACTCAAGCAAAGGCTGATGCTGCCTCAAGTTTTAAAGTAGGAAGTTTCTCGGCGCGTTTAAATCATGATTTTATACCGCTTACTTTTTCTTCGGAAGCAGATTTAAATGCAGATGTTGTTTTTGCAGGCTATGGATTTGATATTGCAAGTAATGATATTCAATGGAACGATTATGAAGGTATTGATGTTAAAGGGAAATGGGTATTAATTTTGCGTGCCGATCCGGAATTGGATAATCCCGACAGTAAATTTATACCCTATTCCAAGGAACGCTCAAAAGTGCTTACTGCCAAAGAAAAAGGTGCGGCAGGTGTTATTTTTGTTTCAGGCATTGAACTCGATAAAAAAGATAAATTGATAAAATTAGTGGCAGACCAAACAGAGTCAAATTTTGGCTTGCCGGTGGTTCATATTAAAAGAGCTGTTGCCGATAAAATTCTAAAAAAATCAGGAAAAACAATTGAAGATTTGGAAAAATTGTTGAATACCAATAAAAAACCAAACTCTTTTGATTGCGAAACAGATGTTTTTGCACATACAAAAATCAATTTTGAAAAAGTTAAAACACAAAATGTGGTGGCTTACATAAAAGGCAGTGATAAAAAACTGCGCAATGAGTATATTGTAGTCGGTGCTCATTATGATCATCTTGGTATGGGTGGCTGGGGCAGCTCTTCACGAATGCCTGATTCCATTGGTGTTCATCATGGTGCTGATGATAATGCTTCCGGAGTTGCTTCCGTCATGGAGATTGCTGAAAAACTGGTAAAGAACAAAAAGAAACTAAAACGCAGCATTATTTTTGTAGCATTCAGTGCCGAAGAAATAGGTTTAATCGGTTCAAAATATTTTACCGAACACCCACCTGTTAATATCAAAGATATTAAAGCAATGGTCAATATTGATATGGTGGGGCGTTTGAAGCCCTCAAAAGAACTTTCGGTAGGTGGTGTTGGAACATCCATCGAGGGAGAAGATTTGTTGAATAAATACCTCAACGGATATGATTTAAAATTGGGTATTTCTTATGAGGGCTTTGGTCCCTCGGATCATGCATCCTTTTATATTAAAGATATTCCGGTATTTTTCTTTTCAACAGGTGCTCATGAAGACTATCATACACCCTTGGATGTTGTTGAAAAAGTAAACTTCAATGGATTGAAAAACTTGGATGACTATATCTATGATTTAACCGTTAACTTAGCAAATAGGGATAAAGATTTGAC
>JAKIUH010000146.1 GCA_021647685.1 Bacteroidales bacterium | reverse complement strand
ATTTTGAAATTTTTTAGTAATGTTATTCAAATCACACTCTATTTTTTCATGCTTGTCATAATTGTAGTAATCCAGGCTTTCCAAGCGATTTTTATCTTTATGAGCAATTACTTTTTTTATTAAGTCAACGGCAGGGTTATTTTTATTGCGATACCTTTTCTTCTTAGATGTTACTACTATTTCACCCAAACTAACATTTTCGGATACTAATTCAAAATTTACCACTTGGCTTTTTCCTATTTGAATTACTTTTGTTTGTGTGTTGTAACCGATAAATGAAGCTGTCAGTTTCCCTGATGCCCATTGTGTTACCAATTCATAATTACCATCATAATCGGTTACCGTACCAATATTTTTGCCTTCAAAAAAAACATTTACAAAGGGTAAGGGTTCTCCGTTACTTTTGTCGATTACTTGTCCTTTTATTTTTGTAAGTTTCTGTGCTTGTATGTTTATAACAGAGAGCACTAATATCTGTAAAAATAATGTTATTCGTTTATAATGTACAATATCAAGAAATACCATAGTGTGTGTTTTTTTTAAAATGGAGCACAAAGATAATCATAGTTGTTTACAGCAATGCTTTTAATTTAGATTTTGTATTTTTACTGCTCATGTGATAATAAAGTTAAATCCTTGATATGAAATTTATAACCTACGGCTTATTATTTATTATTCTTTTTATAACGCAAAGTAATTTTCGTTTATTAAAAAAAATTGATAAAAAAACTGATTTTATTGCTTTAGACAATTTGGGTTTTTTATATCTGTATGAAAATAATAATTTATACAAATATTCTGCGACGGGCGATTTAATAAACCGTTCTACGGAACTTAGTTATGGTAAGCTTAGTGTTTTTGATGCTTCTGACCCTTATATGCTCTTGCTTTATTATCAAGACCTGAACCGTATTGTGTTTTTAGACAATCAACTTGCACAAATTGGTAATCCGATTGATTTAGATAAACTTGAACTATTTCAGGTGGATAAGGTATGTAAATCAAAAGAATTTGCCATTTGGATTTATGATGATTTTGATAAACGATTGATACAATACGGGTTTAACCCGAGAGGAATTTTAAACGAGATTAATTTAAGCCTTTTAAACATACCGGGTAAAGTTAATTTTATGCGCGAATCGGGTAATTATTTATATTTAAGTACCTTTAATCAGTTATATGTTTTTGATATATACGGTACACTTATAAAAAAAATAAATATTAATATTCCTAACTCATTTGAACTTATTAATAATAAAATAATCTATTCAAAAGGTCATCAGTTATTTGTTTACTCTATTGATGAGAACAGGGCAGATACTTTAAGCATTAATTTCACCCAAAATATCAAACACATTCTTTTAAATAATAAGTTTTTATATCTGCAAAAGAAAGACCGAGTTTTAGTGTTTGAGAAAAAATAATTTTACTTTGTTGTTGTGAGTGAGCTGATGACTATCAGTCATCTGCTCACTGTCAATTAAAAAATCTATTAATTTGGAAAACGTTTTTGTCCATCTCCGGGATAAATACCTACGGTATATTCTTTAATTTTTGTTCCATCGGCATTATACCTGATTAACTTACCGTTAGCAGTAGAAGATTCTTGTAATAAGAAAATTACATCATTTTCATGATCAATTACAAAACCATAATTTGGCTGATTAATTAATGGACTTGTCGGTGCAGTGCTTGCTGTAATGCTTACTGCATAAAATCCTTGAAATCCCCATCCGCCACCAACATAAATTTTATCACCGGCTTTATTAATCCCCATTTTTGTCGGGTGCATTTCATCAAAAAGCCACATATGATTCGAAATTTCATCGGTGCTTGGATTAATTTGCACTAATGCAGAAGGTTCATGACCAATAACATTGTAATTTTGGTCGTATTTTACTTGTCCGCTTGCCAAAACCCAAATCATATCATTTTTATCTTTCACTAATTGTGCAGGACCATAAGCATCAATATTTAAGCTTTTGATTACGCTAAGGTCAGACAGTTTGATAATACTCACTGTTTGTTCATAGCCCCAGCCGTTGTTTGCAACATAAAGTTTATCGTTTTCAATTAAAACTTCTTCGGGTGTGCTACCTACAGCCACCGAATCAATCACTGTATTATTTTCTAAGTCAATTACATACACTTTACCTCCGTTTGCCCATGAGCTAACATAAGCTTTATCGTTATCAACAACAATATAGCGCGGTTGCATTACTTCAACTGTAGCTATTGATTTAAAATCATCACTGTTTACAATTTCTACTTTGTTTGAGTTGTTTACGGCAATTAATACTTTATCATCTGTTCTTGTCAAGGACTGCACAACATCACCCAAAGGGCGGTTGTTTTCTGCTTTAAAAATTTCATAGGCAACCGTATCTTTGTCAAAACTATAAAAAGATACAGAGCCGTTTCCTGAGCCAAAAAGTCCTTCGTTGGTAATTAAAATACCCTCTTCATATTTACCTTGAGGTTCAGCATCATCTTTGTTATCACAAGAGCTGATAAACAGTCCTAAGCCGATTAAGGCTAAAAAAAGCAATTTGTTTAAACTTTTCATTTTTTCATTTTTTTAGTTAATAATAATTGTAATTCCTAATTCATAATTAATTGGTGGCATAGGGTACCACTGCATTTGCATATAATCTGTATTTAAAAGATTATTAATTTTCCCATAGAGTTTAAAAGCCTGTTTTTTTATTGTAAAACGGTAAGCTGCCGATAAATTCATCAAAAAATAAGCATCTAAACTGTCTAAATTATCGGTGCGTGTATATTGTTTACCTGTATATGTGTTATTTATTGAAAATGAAAGCTTTTTATAAGCATAGCTTATAAAAATATTAGCCTTGTGGTAGGGAACATATATGAGTTGTTTGTTTAAAATATCCTCGCTTTCAATACTTGATTTTTCTTTTACTTCTGCCTTAGTATAAGTGTAATTTGTATTAATTTTTATAAAATTATATTCTTTAAATTTTATTTTGCTATTTGCTGAAATTTCCAAGCCATAGGATTGTACTCTTTTTTGATTTTGCGGTGTCCAAGTTCCGCCAATGGGTATCCATTGAATCATATTGGACGTTATGCTGTAATAAAATACGGTTTTAAGCTTAAAATCCCAATATTCATTCTTAAATTTTTTAATATAGCCTATGTCTCCGGTATAAGCTGATTCGTCTTTTAAGTCGGGGTTACCTTTTGCATAAGCTCCTCCCCAGAATAAATCGTTAAAAGTAGGGCTACGATGATTTTTTGATAAATTAAGATTGATAAAATTATTTTTTTTAAGATTATATTCTGCATAAAAACCAAAGGTTACCGGTTGAAATTTTGTGTCAATTAATTCGGCACGGGTGTTAAAGTTTAAAATAAAATTTTTAAAATATTTAGTTTTAAGCGATGAAAAAAGTGCAAGGCGGTTTTGATGCTTTATTCCGGTAAAATTATCCGATTTTGCACGGATAAAATTATTGTTTAAAGCTATTTCCAAGGATGTTTTCTTAAAAATTCTCCAATCGGCAATTAAATCACTGATATTATTAACGGAAGTATGCAATGCATCAATAGCTATTGCATTATTGATGTAGTTAAGATAGGTATAAAAAAAGCCATTGCGTGCCATTATACTAATTTTATCATCTTTGTATTTCCAATTAAGTGCCGCACGATACCAACGATCAAATTCTTTAGCATAATCATTTCCTCCGGCAATCATGTTGGGAGGTAATTCAGAATAGTTGTTCTGTGCCCAAAAATGAACCCTTAATATTTGTCTTGCTTTTATTTTAAATGCACTTTCAAACAGCAATCCGTATTGTTCTACTGCCGCATTTTGCAATGTTTCCGCAGGAAAACCTGCTTTGGCGTAATTTGTAAAGGGAAAATTATTGTTTGTTTTTGTATAAAATATTTTAAGGGTATTCGTTGTTTTTTTATTGCTAAAAGAAAAGCCCTGATTCAAGTTTAATTTACCGAAACTACCGGTATGAAAATTCGTTTTTGATTGAAAACCTTGATCAAAAAAACTTTTGTTGCTTAAATGAATACTAGCCCCTATTGCTCCGCTACCATAGATTGCACTACTACCACCGTATTTTATATCAATTTCATCGGCAATCAAAGCCGGTGCAAGTGTAAAATTAAAGCCTCCGTTTAAAACATCTTGCAAGTTAAAACCATTCCAAATTACTGCGGTGTGGCTCGCATTTCCACCGCGCACCGATAGAGTGCTTTGCCCGCTGATTCCGTATTGTTTTATGCTCACATGTGCATTTTTAGATAATAAAACGGCTAAGTTTTCGCTGTTGTAATTTTGCAGAATCAGGCTGTCCATTTTTTGAACATTATTTGCCGAGTTTAATTGTTCCACACGCGAAACAACTTGCACCTCACCGATAAGAATAGAGGTACTGTCCGTTTGGGCAAATAAAACCAACGGATAAACAAATAAACTTATAATAATCAAAGACTTATACATAAAACAAATAATGTTTCAGCCTTTGTGAATAAGGTGAATTATAGATTTTGAAGCACTATAATTAAGCCTTTACTCCCGAAGACTTTGACAAATTATTAAACAAACTAAGCATTGTAGTTTTCAATTACGAAAGCCTTAATTTGTCCTTAAATTTATAGAATTTGGCAGGTCTTCTGGCTTGTTCCACTTTTTTAAAGCCTTCCCTTCATTATAAATACGAAAGTGGCAAAAGAGTTTAAAAAAGCTGTTCTTGGAACTTACAGCTGCGGGTACAGCTCCGGATTTTCACCGGATTCCCTATTCGCTCTATCAATGAATATTGAATTGAGAACCAAATTCGATGCAAAGGTAAATAATTATTTTAAAACAGAAACTATTTGAACTTACAAGTGTTTGTCTATAAAGTCAAGAGTTTGCTCTATAAAGTTCGAGTTCAAGACGTGCGAAAAATACAAACCGCAGTATACTATACTATTCGAGGATTTGTATATCTTTAAAAAAATATACATATTTAAAGATAAAAATCTAACTTTAAATCTACAATTAATGAAAATTTCATTTATTATTTTTTTAAGTATCGTATTTATTTTTACTCTTTATTTTTTAGTAATGTATTCTACTGCCATGTACACGGGCGGTACAGAAATTAAAGATACAACAAAGCAAATTGCCGTTACAGGACATCGTGGTGCTGCAGGTTTAGCTCCAGAAAATACATTAGCTGCAATAAAAGCCGGATTAGAACAAAATGTAAACAGAATTGAAATTGATGTGCATCAAACAAAAGATAAGCAAATTGTGGTATTGCACGACCCAAGTATTGACCGGACTACCTCAGGAAAGGGTCTTGTTAAAGATATGACTTTTCGTGAAATTAGAAAATACAGTGCCGGTAGTTGGTTTGATGAAAAATTTGAGTCTGAAAAAATACCAACGCTTGATGAAGTAATGCTGTTAATAAACGGAAAAGCTACGCTTGTAATTGAAATTAAAGCTTTTGATAATTATTACCAAGGGATTGAAAAACGTGTAATAGATATCATTCATAAACATAAAGCAAACAATTGGGTGGCAGTATGTTCTTTTGATGACTCTGTTTTAGTAAAAATTCATGAATTAGATAAAAAGATAGTTTTACACAAATTGTTTATTTTAAAATTTCCGTTTTTGAAACTCTTTAACGATGGTAAACTGCGTATTGTCGATTTTCAATATTATGATTTTGTTGATGAGTTCAGTGTTTATTACCCTTTTGCCAATAGGCGTTTGATTGATAAAGTACATTCACTAAATAAAAAAATTAATGTTTGGACAGTAGATGATACTACAAAAATAAATCGTTTAATTAATCTTGGCATAGACGGAATTATCACTAATCACCCTGAAAATTTGAATAAAAAAATGAATAAATAAAACTTTATTTGTTTTGTAATCCTGCAAATTAAAAAAAATCTTTTGCAAAGCAAATATTAAAATCTGCAATTAATCATTAACTTTACGCACTTAATTTTTAATCAATAAAAACTTTAAATATGTTAAAAATAGGTAGTTTCGAGGAATTTGAACAATATGTAGGTAAAGAATTAGGTGTATCGGAATATTTAAAAATCACACAGGAGCAAATAAACCTTTTTGCCGATGCAACTTTGGATCATCAGTGGATACATACCGACCCTGAACGTGCAGCAACTGAAAGCCCGTTTAAAACCACTATTGCCCACGGATATTTAACGGTATCCTTAATGCCTTACCTTTGGGAGCAAATAGCTGAATTTGCCAATGTGAAAATGATGTTAAATTACGGTATTGAAAATTTACGTTTTGGTGAAGCTGTTCCTGTAAATAGTGAAGTACGCTTAAAAGCAAGTTTAAAATCATTGAAAAATTTACGTGGAATAACCAAAGCTGAACTTGATGTTGTTTTGGAAATAAAAGATAAGAAAAAGCCGGCTTTAAAAGGTACTATTGTTTTCTTATATCATTTTAAATAAAAATATTGATAATTATCTAATTTCTAATATACTAATTTCATAATTTAATGAGTACTTGGTTTGAGTGTAAAGTAAAATACGAAAAAATAGATCAAAACGGAAAAGAAAAACGTGTAACAGAGCCTTATTTGGTAGATGCCGTATCGTTTACCGATGCAGAAAAACGTATTAATGAAGAAATGGAACCTTACATTTCGGGTGAGTTTTTTGTAACAAGTATAAAAAAGGCAAACTTTGCCGAGCTTCACCCTGATGATAGCGGAGATCGTTGGTTTAAATGCAAAATCAGTTTTGTAAGTCTTGATGAAGAAAAAGGAGTTGAAAAACGAACCAATACCTATTGGTTAGTACAATCAAACAATGTAAAACAAGCTTATGAAAAGGTAGAAGAACTTCTACATGATACCATTAGCGATTATGAAATACCGCAAGTAATGGAATCACCCATAATGGATGTATTTCCGTTTAGTGCAGAAGATGAGATACCTGAAAACTTAAAGCCTTTAACAGAGGAAGAGTAAATTTCCTTTATATATAGCTTTGTCTAAGTTTGAATACTTTGACAAAGCTCAAAAATATTTAAGCATTAAGTTAAACTACTATTGCTAAAATCAACCTAACTTAAACGCTTAAATAATTTCGATATGAAAAAAACATTTTTTTTATTTGTGTTCAGTCTGTTATTGGCTGAATTTATCTTTTCGCAAAACGAAAGAAAATTTTCCGGTTTTCAGAACAACAGCAATCGCTTAGAAGTTTTTGTTACTGATGGCAAATACATTTTTCAGGCTTATAACGAAAACATTATTGCCACTACATTTATCCCAAATGGAGAACAAGAAGATACTTTTTCGTATGCTGTAGTACTGAAACCGCTACAAAATATTACTACATTATCAGATAATGAAAATGAACTGTGGTATAAAACGGCGGGTCTTAAAGTGAAAATATCAAAATCACCTTTCAAAATTACTTATTTTTATAAAAACAAGGAGTTGATAGCCGAAAATAAAGGCTATATTCATACAGACACAGCTGAAATTTTAAATTTTCAAATTACCAATAACGAAACTTTAATGGGAGGCGGTGAGCGTGTATTGGGAATGAACCGGCGAGGAAACCGTTTAGAACTCTATAACCGTGCTCACTATGGCTACACAACTCATTCAAGCCTAATGAATTATTCAATGCCCGTAGTGGTTTCATCAAAAAAATACATTGTTCATTTTGATAATCCACAAAAAGGGTTTTTGGATTTAGACTGTAAGCATAACAACGAACTGAGCTTTGAAAGTATAGGCGGACGAAAAGTATATCAAATTATTGCCGGCGATGATTGGTTCGACCTGATGAATCAATTTACAAATCTTACAGGAAAACAAGCCTTGCCACCCCGTTGGATATTCGGGAACTTTGCCAGTCGCTTTGGCTATCATTCGCAAAAGGAAACGGAAGAAACAGTAAATAAATTTTTGCAAGACAGTATCCCGCTTGATGCGGTAATTATTGATATTTATTGGTTTGGAAAAACAATAAAAGGCGAAATGGGAAACTTGGATTGGTACACCGATTCTTTTCCAAATCCACAAAAAATGATTAATGATTTTAAGGAGAAAAATATAAAAACCATTTTGGTAACCGAACCCTTTATTTTAACTACTTCAAAACGTTGGGACGAAGCCGTAAATAAAAAAGTTTTATGTACCGATACATTAGGCGCGCCGTTTCGTTTTGATTTTTATTTTGGAAATACCGGTTTAATTGACATTTTTAAGCCTAAATCTCGCCATTGGTTCTGGAATATTTATAAAGATTTAGTCAATCAAGGCATCGGTGGCTGGTGGGGCGATTTAGGAGAACCCGAAGTGCACCCGCATGATTTGCAACACATTAACGGCAGTGCTGATGAGCTGCACAATGTGTACGGTCATTCTTGGGCACAACTTATAGCCGAAGGCTATAAAAAAGATTTTCCCAATGTGCGTCCTTTTATATTGATGCGTGCCGGAGCTGTGGGTTCTCAACGTTATGGGCTTATTCCGTGGTCGGGCGATGTAAGTCGTTCATGGGGAGGCTTAGTGCCACAGGTTGAAATTTCCCTGCAAATGGGTTTACAGGGAATAGGCTATATGCACTCTGATTTAGGAGGCTTTGCAGGTGGTGAACATTTTGATTCGGAGCTTTATATTCGTTGGTTGCAATACGGAGTTTTTCAACCGGTTTTTCGCCCGCATGCGCAAGAACATATTGCTCCCGAGCCCGTTTTTCATGATGAAAGAACAAAAAAAATGGCAAAACAAGCAATCTTGTTACGATATGCCCTTTTACCCTACAACTACACTTTGGCTTATGAAAATTCAACTACGGGAATACCCTTGATGCGCCCTTTGTTTTTTATTGAGGAGAATAACGATACACTTTTTAAAATAGCTGATGAATATCTTTGGGGTGATGCTTTTTTAGTTGCACCGGTAACTGAAAAAGGACAAAAATCAAAAAATATTTATTTCCCCAGAGGATATAACTGGTTCGATTTCTTTACAGGGAAAAAATATGAAGGCGGTAAATCAGATAGTATTAATTTGGTGGAAAGCCATATTCCCGTATTTGTACGTGCTGGAGCATTTGTACCTTTGGTACAAGCATTTCAAAATACCGAAGTTTACAATACCGAAAATTTGCAAGTTCATTATTATTTTGATAAAGATGTTCTACAAACTTCTTATACAATGTATGATGACGATGGAAAAAATCCTCAGGCATTGAGCAGTAATAAGTATGAATTGCTGACTTTTGCCGGAAAGTATTATAAAAACATATTAAAAATCAATATTTCAAGCAATGGTGGAAACTATAAAGGTAAGCCGGAAACTAGGAATATCAATTTACTGATTCACAATCTATCAAAGCGTCCAAAATTTATAAAGTTTTCAGGCAAGAAATATAAAAACTACGTCTGGGATAAAAAATCAAAAGTATTGAATATCTCATTTGCATGGAAAGACAATTATCGTGAAATAAAGCTAAAATTTTGATGTTTGAGTGTTATTGTGATTACAATATTCCTTAAAATTTTAAATCCGCAGATTATATTTAA
Organism: Bacteroidales bacterium; assembly: GCA_021647685.1. Taxonomy (GTDB): domain Bacteria; phylum Bacteroidota; class Bacteroidia; order Bacteroidales; family NBLH01; genus NBLH01. The sequence continues at coordinate 299 of JAKIUH010000146.1, read as the reverse complement.
GGTAGAATATAGTTTGCGGATTTAAGGCAAAATTAGATTTGTTCTTTATATTTGTACGATTTATAAATTTATAGGTAAAAATATGGCAGTATTCCATAAGCTCAGAATGAATTTAAAAAACTTTTTATTAAAGTTCGGGATTGATATAAAATTTGTAAAAAAAGAAGAACCAATTGACCCTATAGCTTTTAATTCTGTTGAGAATCTTAACAAAATGTGGGAAGATTATAGTAGATTGGAGACCTATGAATCTGATGAATACAGGCAGCTTTATTATAAACTTCAAGATATTATTAAAC
>JAKIUH010000145.1 GCA_021647685.1 Bacteroidales bacterium | reverse complement strand
GATAGACTATCAATTACCGGATTCAAAGCAACTAAAGTCCAAACTCCTAAAGATGGACGATGAACAAAAAGAATTACACCAAATTATTCAAGAAAAATTTTAGGGTGTTGCATTGACGAAAACAGGAAAAATAAACTCATGAAATATAAAGTTCACCGTTTGTATGTAAAGGGCAATAATATGCAAGAAAAACTTGAAGAGTTTCTTAATATTCTTGAAGGAGAGGTAATTTCAATAGTTCCTAATGTTCGTCCTTCTTTCCAATTAATGGGGGCAACTGCAAAAATTGATTATTTACTGATTGTAGAGAAACTCAATGAAGAGTGATTTGCTTTTTTCTGTTTATCTTTTTCTTAAATCCGCAAACTGAATCTAACGTATAGTGTTTAGTAACAGAATATGTTTTTTATTTCATTTTTTTTCCTATTTTTGCATAACTACTATTGCTAAGCTGACCTACACTCTTAAAATTTAATTTTATGAAGGTACTTAAATTTATATGGGTACTTATCGCTTTGGCAATATTTACCTCTTCTTGTAATCACAATCCTGAAAAAGTAAAGGTTGGTATTTTATTCAGCTCTTACAAAGCATCACGCTGGCCCTTAGAGAATAAATATTTGGAAGAAAAAATAAATGAACTTGGCGGAGAACTAATTACCAAAATCACCGAAGGTGATGAATTGGAGCAAAATGCACAAGCCGATGAATTATTCAAGCAAGGTATTGATGTATTAATTATTATTCCCGTAAATGCAAATAATGCTGCGGGAATTGTTCGGAAAGCTCATAAAAAAGGAATAAAAGTAATTGCTTATGATATTTTGGTTCGCAATACTGATTTGGACTTTTTTGTTACATTTACCGGAGTAAAAGCCGGTGAATATATGGCTGAATATACTGTAAAAAAAATACCCGAGGGTAATTATATTTTACTTTACGGAGACCGGAGTGATAAAAATGCTCAAGATATACATAAAGGAGTGAGGAATGTTTTAAATCCATATATTGAAAAGGGGAAAATCAAGATACTTTTTGAATCTTATACCGAGCAATGGGCTACAGAAAATGCGGAACATCTGGCTGCAAAAGCCATACAATTTAGCGGAACAAAAGTAGATGCAATTATTGCTACATTTAACAGCATTACCTATGGAGCAGAGGCTGCCGTAAAAAAATATAATTTACAAGACAGTATTTTAGTTGTTGGTCATGACCCCGATATACCTGTTTGTAAACAAATACTGGAAGGAAAAGACGTTCTTGCTGTTCATAAAACAGTTAAGAGCATTGCTTATAAAACTGCAGAAATTGTTTTTCAATTGGTGAATAATCAAAAGATAGAACACAACACCTTTATCAATAACGGACGAATGGATGTACCTTCAATTGTTCTTGATCCTGTGGTTATCAATAAAAATAATATTCAGCAACTTATTTTCGATGAAGGCTTTATTAAAAAAGAAGATGTTTTGAATTACCGCCCTGAATAAACTTTGTTTATTCAGGAAAAGCCTATTACCTTTGCCTTTCTAAAAATAAAACTTATGCTGTCAGGACTTTTTAAAGATGCCTCTTGGGGTGCTAAATTGTTAGTGAGTATTTTTATAATACTGATTAGCTTAGTGATTTTTTCCGTTATTGGTTTATTAGTGGCTATTCCTATTTTTAATATTGATATTTCAAATTTAGCAGCCGTTATGAATCCGGGAAATCCTGAAAATACAGCTTTTATGAAATATTTTCAAAGCATAACTTCTATTGGGATTTTTGTTTTCCCACCTTTTTTAATCGCCTATGTATTAAGTAAAGAACCACTGAGTTTTTTGAGTTTTAAAAATAGCTCGGCAATACAAATCTATATTCTCACAATTGTATTAACTGTTTTTTCACTTCCGCTTATCAATGTTTTAGCCGAATGGAATGCTAAATTGAGTTTGCCGGAAAGTTTGTCGGGACTTGAACTTTTCATGAAAGAAAGTGAAGCCAATGCAGAAAAAATCACCAAACTGTTTTTGCAAGCCGGTAATATATACGTTTTATCTCTTAATATTATTGTTATTGCCTTAATTCCGGCAATTGGTGAAGAATTACTGTTTCGTGGTGTATTTCAGAACTTATTTAGCGGATGGACACGAAACAAACATTTAGGTATTTGGCTTGCAGCAATTTTATTTAGTGCAATTCATATTCAGTTTTACGGTTTTGTTCCACGCTTGTTTCTGGGAGCATTATTTGGCTATTTATTAATGTGGTCAGGAAATATCCGTTTGCCGATACTTGCACATTTTGTAAATAATGCTTTTGCCGTAATTGCCTACTATTTGATGGATAAATCGGTAATTGAAACCTCTCCTGATGACATAGGTACAGGAGCAACTGCTTTGCCACAAGTAGCATTGAGTTTATTTTTACTTATTTCATCATTATACATAATCTACAAATCAGGCAAAGAAACAGAAAAGAAGCGTATAACACGCCTTTACTTTAGCTGAAATTTAATCCTGAATAAGCCATTCTTTGGCAGATTCAATATCTGTAAAAGGTTTTGCTCCAATACTTGACACTCGATTAATGGCATCTAACAATATCTTTTTCACGCCGGTAATTCCAACATAAGCACTTTTTTTAATGTAGGGCTTTTGTAATTTTGAAGAGCGCTTTATCTCCGGCAGAATGGCTGATGTGGCAAATTGTCCTCGAACATCGTTGATTTTTAATAAATCCTTATGCCCGCTCGAAATGACCGCTTCATCTACAATCTTTATTAAACGAATTACATCATCATCGTACAAATTACGATAATCGCAATACAAAAGTTGTTTTCCTTTATATTCAATCCACTCAACTCTATCGTGTAACATTATTTTCCTCTTTGTACTACAAAGATAAAATTTTTTTGATAAAAATATATTATTCCTGTAAAATTTATAGATATGTCGATATTTAAATTTTACCTGCTCATAAACATTTGGTCAATTTATTACATCTGAATTTTTATGTGTAATTTCGTATAATATTGTTTAGTTTATTAATTTCTAAAATATCAATAAACATCTTAAAATAAAAAGATTATGGAATACAGAATTGAAAAAGACACCATGGGCGAAGTAAAAGTGCCTGCCGATAAATATTGGGGTGCTCAAACACAACGTTCGCTTCAAAATTTTAAAATTGGTGAACCGGCTTCTATGCCCAAAGAAATTATTCATGCATTCGGATATTTAAAAAAAGCTGCTGCTCATGCCAATTTTGAGCTTGGAGTTCTTTCAGAGGAGAAAAAAAATCTAATTTCGCAAGTATGCGATGAAATTATTGAAGGTAAACTTGACGATCAATTTCCTTTAGTTATATGGCAAACCGGTTCCGGTACCCAATCAAACATGAATGTTAATGAAGTGGTATCTAATCGTGCTCATGTTTTAAGCGGCGGCAAACTTGGCGAAGGTAAAAAATTAATACACCCCAATGATGATGTAAATAAATCACAATCATCTAATGATACATTCCCAACTGCTATGCATATTGCGGCTTATCGTATGTTAATGGATACTACTTTCCCCGGAGTGGAACTTTTAAAGGAAACTTTGGATAAAAAGTCTAAAGACTTTATGAAAATTGTTAAAATTGGTCGTACCCATTGGATGGATGCTACACCATTAACCTTAGGACAGGAGTTTTCGGGCTATGTATCGCAATTGGATCATGCTTTGCGCGCCATGAAAAACACTTTGGCTCATTTATCGGAATTAGCTTTGGGAGGAACGGCTGTTGGTACCGGAATAAATACACCTAAGGGTTATGCCGAATTGGTAGCAAAAAAAATTGCTGAATTTACCGGATTACCTTTTGTTAGCGGTGAAAATAAATTTGAAGGTTTGGCAGCTCATGATGCCATTGTTGAAGCATCGGGAGCACTGAAAACTTTGGCAGTTAGTTTGATGAAAATTGCCAACGATATTCGTTTGATGGCTTCGGGACCACGTTGTGGTATTGGTGAAATTACGATTCCTGCCAATGAACCCGGCTCATCAATTATGCCCGGAAAAGTTAATCCTACACAAATTGAAGCCATGACGATGGTTTGTGCTCAAGTTATCGGCAACGATGCAGCTATTAACGTAGGTGGAATGAACGGACATTTTGAATTAAATGTGTTTAAGCCGGTTATGATTTATAATTTCTTACAAGCTGCCCGTTTATTAGGCGATGCGTGTGTATCGTTTACCAATAATATGGCTGTGGGTATTGAACCCAACCGTGAAGTTATAGAACATTATTTAGAGAACTCACTAATGTTGGTAACAGCATTGAATACGCATATCGGTTATGAAAAAGCTGCCGAAATTGCAAAAAAAGCGTATAAAGAGAATACCAGCTTGCGTAAAGCTGCCATTGAATTGGGTTATCTTACCGATGAAGAATTTACTCAGTGGGTAGATCCTTCAAAAATGATTGGTTCTTTGGATTAATAAGTTAAATATTTTTGACTTTATATTGATTTTAGTAAGTAAAATTATAAATAATTTTACTTACTAAATTTAATCCTCATTAATACGCTTTGCATAATAAAATGGCTCACCTATTGACAAAAAAATAAAAAATCCTTTGTATATTATAATGAAGAATAGTATTTTTAAGGTTTAAAATGAATATGCACATAAGCGATATATCAACAATATACTGTGTATATACAAATTTACTTATAAATACAATGAAAAAGACATCAAAATTTAAAATAGCGATATTAGTTTTAATAATTTTAACAATTATATTATACCAAATTCCAATTCAGAAAGATAACTTTTTTGAACTGTATGGTAAAGAAAATTATGCTTCAAAATCTTTGAGTAATTTTTATAAAAAAGAACCTAAAACCATTGTCGTTGACAATATAAAATGGACTTATTTTGCAACTGACGATTCACAAAAAAAAACTATTTTGTTTTTACACGGTATGGGTGGTGCGTATGATCTATGGTGGCAACAAGTAGATTTTTTTAATAAGAATTACAATATAATTACTTATACCTTACCTGCTGAAATAGATAATTTAGATGATGTTGTTACAGGTATAAAAGCCATTTTAAAAAAGGAAAATGTCAATAAGTTTACTGCTGTTGGTACTTCTATGGGTGGATATATCACACAATATTTATTAAAAAAAATGCCTGAAAGACTAGACAAAGTAGTATTTGGCAATACTTTTCCTCCCAATGATTTATTGTTGAAACAAAATAAAACCAAAAGCAAGGTTATTCCATATTTACCTGAGATTGTTATTGGTTACTTTAGAGAAAAATCGTTAAAAAACAAACTATTACCTGCTGCGCATAACGATACATTATTATCTTGTTTTTTGCGGTCATTACCATTTTCTAAAAAAAGTTTTATTAATAGATTCTATGTTGTTATAGATTATTTTACCATAAACCCATCAAATTACAAATATAAAAGAGTGCCCAAATTGATCTTAGAGTCAAATAACGACCCTTTAATTCCACCGAAACTCAGACAAGAAATAAAAGAATTATATCCTGATGCAAAAGTATATACTTTTAATAATGAAGGGCACTTTCCCTATATCAATGCAGCGGATGAATACAATAAAGTAATTAAGGATTTTATTACTGACAATGACGTAAAATCAGCCATTGAAAGTGTTATTGATGATTATTTTAAAGGGAGAAAGAATGCGAACATAACTTTGTTGGAAAAAGTTTTTAGCAAAGATGCAATACTAATGTATTCTGACAATAAAGAATTCCATTTTATTACTGTAAATGATTATTTAGATAAGGTAAAAAATGATGGAAAAAAAGATATTCATACAAAAATTATTGACTTAGACCAAAAAGGAAATATGGCTTATGTCAAAACTTTATTTCAATATAAAAATAAAACTTATATAGATTATTTAACTTTATTAAAAAACAACAACAAATGGAAAATTGTTTCCAAAACTTTCACAGAAATTTAGTTTAAATGAGTTTAACAAGTTTTATTAAGAAAAAAAGTAACCGTAAAAATATTTTTCTTGGAATATTATTTATTGTAGTTATCAATGTAATCGTTTTTCCTTATTTTTCTTCTGATACTGTAAATATAAGTAGTATTCTTGATTTACGCTTTGGATTTTCTACTGATGAGGTATTAACCACTCTTGCAAATATGCAGGAAAAAGGCAGAAAAATGTATATGTTTTCAACTTTATTAATTGATACCCCTTATGCAATGATTTACGGATTTATTTATGCTATAATCATTGCAATATTTCTGAAAAAAATTAAAGGAAATTTAATATATTTGCTTTGTCAAAATAGAATTAGTCCGATTAATAGGGGGTTAGACCACTATCCTTATCTAACCAAATGAAATGGTTGTTTGCATTTCTAACTTTAATTATTATTTCATTTCTATTTATAAAAGTGAGTATATTTGAAAATAAATCTACAAGTAACAAAGTATAAAAATAATAGCTGAAATAGTTGTAAATATGAACATTGTAGTCCGCAAAAAACATTAGCAGTAAGTTGAAAAATCCTGCTTCCGAAATTGGCTACTATTCTTATACAAGCACGTTGGCAGTAATTAAAAAAAACGAGAAATATGAAAACAATATTTAAAATAGAAAATTTAAAGAGAATTTTATTTTCTACTTTTTTAGGTTATATAATTGGTGTAATTATTTCATACGTCAATCTATTTGGAAGTAGCCAAAATGCACCTTTAATGTGTGCTTTTGGTACAATGGCATTTGCTATTGTAAGTTTAAATAATAAAAAATTAGATGTGCTTTATAAAGGAAAGATGAAATAATGAAAAAAATATTTCTATTTACGACCTTGTTTCTTATCGGAAATTTTGTTTATTCACAAACAGAAAAATCTGAAAGTAAAACTATTGCTAAGACTTTTGAAGATAATTATAACAAAAACGACTACAAAGCAATATTCTTAATGTTTTCATCCGAAATGCAACAAGCACTACCTGTTGATAAAACAATTGAATTTTTAACAGGCTTAAAATCACAAGCAGGAAAAATAATTTATCGAACATTTGTAAAATATGAAAATGGAACTTATGCTTCTTATAAAACAACATTTGAACGTGCTGTTTTTGCTTTAAACATATCAATTGATGAGAATTCAAAGATTAATGGTCTATTTGTAAAACCTTTTAAAGAAAGTAATCTTCCACAAATGGAACGAAATATCACTAAACTTAAACTTCCTTTCAAAGGTGAATGGACTGTTGTTTGGGGTGGAGATACAAAAGAATTGAATTATCACGTAGAAAGTGAAGCACAAAAGAATGCTTTCGACTTTATAATTAAGGACGAAAAAGGAAAATCGTTCAAAACAGACGGTAAAACAAATGACGATTATTATGCTTTTGGGAAAAAATTAATTGCACCTTGTGATGGAGAAATCGTATTAGTTGTTGACGGAATAAAAGACAACAAACCAGGAGAGTTAAACCCAATATACATTCCGGGCAATACTGTTATTATTAAAACTAGCAATAATGAATATTTATTTTTTGCACATTTCAAGCAAAATTCAATAAAAGTAAAACAAGGACAGAAAATTAAGCAAGGAGAACTTTTAGGACTTTGTGGAAATTCAGGAAATTCTTCTGAACCTCATTTACATTTTCATATACAAAATGTAGAAAATATGAATATAGCCACAGGAGTAAAATGTTACTTTGACCAAATTTATGTAAATGGAGAACTAAAAAAAGATTATTCACCAATTAAAAATGAAACAATAAAGAACCAATAACTACTGCCAACAAAAAATATAGTGCATTTGGCAGATAGTGCTAAATATGAAGATGATAGCAATAAATAAACATAGTGCAAAACTGATAATTTGGAGCGTTAAAATGCCAAACGCACCATATTCAAACCGTTAGGCTTTATGCGATGACGGAAAAAAGGCAACAAAAACATATTCTTAATTGTTTGAAAAAAAGATTATTTTTGAACAATTAATTTAAAGTAGTCGAATTTGACCACTTTGGAAAGCATTAAATATGAGTAAGATAAAGAAAATTGAAATAAAAGATACAATAATATCAATAACAAAAATCAATGAAGCCGATTTCATTTGTTTAACCGATATGGCGAAAGCCAAAAAAGGAGATAATAGAGCCGCTGATGTTATTAAAAATTGGATAAGAACAAGAACAACAATTGAATTTCTTGGAACTTGGGAAATGTTATATAACCCGAATTTTAATGTGGTTGAATTTGACCGTTTTAAATCAGAAGCAGGATTACCTACATTTGTTTTAAGTCCGAAACAATGGATTGAAAAAACTAATGCTATTGGGATAACATCAAAATCAGGAAGATACGGCGGAACTTATGCACATAGAGATATTGCTTTTGAATTTGGTGCAGCAATAAGTGCGACATTCAAACTTTATTTAATTAAGGAATATCAGAGATTTAAAGCAATTGAAAGCAACCAATACAATCTTGAATGGAATGTTAAACGAATTTTAAGCAAGGCAAATTATCATCTTCATACAGATGCTGTTAAAAATTATATTCTACCCAAAAAGAATTATACTAAAAATACAGAATGGTTAAGTTATGCGGAAGAAGCAGATTTATTAAATGTAGCTCTCTTTAAGTGCACAGCAAAAGATTGGAGAGAAGCAAACCCCGAACTCTCAAAAAAAGGAATGAATATTAGAGATATTGCAAGTATTAATGAATTAGCCGTTTTGTCTAATTTAGAAAGTTTAAATGCTGAAATGATAAGAAAAGGAATATCAAAAAATGATAGATTTATACAATTAAACGAAATTGCTGAATATCAATTAAATGTTTTAAACAAAAAAGATAGCTTGAAAGCATTAAAAAAATTAAGTGATGATATTTACATTAAAAAAAACAATGAAAAATAATGCACAAAAGCCTAACAATGTGTATAAGCAATGGCGGGCAAAGTGCTAAAAATGAACGAATTACATAAAATAAGCAGCAGTGCAAAAATGAACAAAAGTGCGGAAAACCCCGCCACTGCTCATACACTTGACCGTTGTGGGTAATTAAAAAAACATTAAAAAGGAATAATTATGGCAATTTGGAAATCATACAGAATTTCAGATGCAATTACAGAAATAGAAGATGAAAAATTTGTTCTACCTGTGATTCAAAGACGTCTCGTATGGGATGAAGAAAAAATGACATTACTGTTTGACACATTATTAAAAGGCGACTCTTTTGGTGGTATAATGGTAATTGAAGAAGAAAAAGGGAGTAAACCATTATTTAACTATCGCCCTTTTTCCAAAGATGGGAGCGCAATTCCTTCGAGAGAAATAAAAGAATTGACACAACAGCAGTTTTTTGTAATTGATGGACAACAAAGGTTACAATCTTTTTATATTGGACTAAAAGGTAGTATAAATGGTAAAAGGATGTATTTTGATTTGTATAGCAATTTTAATTCTTTTTTCGAATTTCGATTTGCAAATCAAGAGTCTAATTTACCAGAAATATCAAAAGAAGATGAAGAAAGAGAGTTGAAAAATCACTTTTGGTATCCTGCAAATACGTTACTAATAAGATTAAAGGAAACTAATGATGAAGATCAGGTTGCAGATGAGATTATTGAAAGTAAAAAGATTACAAAAGAAATAGAAAAAAAACATATAAAGAAAAATGTAAAAGCTTTCTATAAAAATATAATAACCGCTGAATCTTTGGGAATATCCAAAGTATTTATTAATAAAACATTTGATGAAATCACAAATAAACAAAGAAGAGTAGAATTGTTTCGTCGATTAAATGACGGAGGAACCAAATTGTCCCCGTTTGATTTAGTTGCCTCTATTTTAAAAGGTTTTGCTTGGGAA